>JAWOCO010000144.1:0-4498 GCA_046483765.1 Alkalispirochaeta sp.
TACTTTGGTACACGTTGGCGTGGACCATCGTGCCGACTCCCAGGTCACTAAAGACCTCGGCCAAGGTAACCCCTTCCTGATCCCCATCGACGATGTGGATGCGGGAAACCCCCGCCCCCGCCGCCAAATACGCCAGACGAAGGAACTCCAGGTGCTCCCGCGGCCCCTCATGGTAGCCGCTGGGCTGCGCCGGGGAGGACATGGGCCGATCTTCCCCCTCCGCCACTTCCGCAGGCGGCCGCCCGGCTCCGGGGAGGCGCTCCTCGGGTGAAACTCCGTTCCAATCCAGCAGGCGGCGGGCTTCCTCCACCGTGAGGCGGCTAATGCGCCCCTCGCGGGTGGCCTCGATCTCCGGCGGGAGTTCCAGGTTGTCCGCGTTGAGCCCCATGCGATCGGTGATAAAGAAGAGCTTCTCCGCCTCCAGCGATACGGCAATCCGAAACGCCAGTTCCCGGGAGGAGATGTTGTACGGTTTTCCGGTGGCACTCCAGCCGATGCAGGGGAAAATGGGAATCAGATCCTGCCGCAGCGTCGTGCGCAGCAGGTCCAACTGTACCCGCTCCACCACGCCGGCGTGCTCGTAGTCCACCCCATTCACTACGCCGATGCCGCGGGCGCGGACCCAGTTTCCCACCACGGCGTTGGTATTGTGCGCACTGAGGAGGGTCATGAACCGATTGGTCACATCAAACGCGGCCATCTTGATAAACGGAATCGCCTCCGCCCCGGCGATCCGTACTCCGTTCTCCCGGCGCCACTCCACGTGGTACATCTCCAGCACTTCATCGATGCGCTGCCGCGCGCCAGGAACCAGAACGATACGAATCCCCGACTGGTGGAGCAGCACGATGTCCTGCACCAGGGCGGTGACACGGGCATCATCCACCGCCGCGTGGTCCACATGAATAACGAACGTTTTGCCGCGAAACCGGTGAGCATAGGAGAATACCTGGCGGATGAGATCGACCTGATCGATGATTTGCGCGCTTTTCACAATGCCCAGCCTAACAGAAACTGATCATGAACTCGATATGCGATCGCCGGAGGGATGTTAGAATCGGCCTCCGATGCCGAGCCCCACGCCGATCCAGGAAAAGAGCTCTTCGTCATTGTCGTCCCATATGCCAAACCAGGAGGCGTGCAGGGAAACGCGCAGATTCCGCCAGATTCCGAATCCAAACTCCATCACCCCTTCAAAGGCGGGAAACAGGTCGTCCTGATCCTCCGAGCTCTCCGTGCCGTCGGGGTTGGGAAAGGTAGCCGTGTAGCGGGTCAGCGCCATACCGCCGCCACCGCGGACGATAAAATCTACTCCCGACACGGGGCCGACACTCACACCGAGTACGCCCATAGCGGGCGTAGCCTGAAGCTCATAACGCACATCAGCGAACTCAATATCGGTGCCGGTGGTGTATAGGTGTCCGGCGGTGGCCCCCAACACCAACCCGGAGAGGCCGACGTCATTAAACAGAGCCGAGGCCATCACCCCGGCACCGTAGTCGGGATCGAGGAAATCAAATCCTGCCAGAGGAATCACATAGCTGCCGCGAATGTCGAAGAGCGCACTCCAGCGCTCGTTGGGGTCGGTGAGACGCAGGAATCCCGGTACCGGCGGCGGTGTCCGGGATAGGGAGAATCGAACCTCCACGTAGTCATCGCTGTTCAGGCGCAGATCGCGGCGCCCCACCACTTGCTCAAAGCCATCGTCCCGGCGGCGCACCTCAAACTCGTAGTTACCCACCAGGAGTTCGATTTCATCAATACTGGTACCGAGATAGTCTCCATCCACATAGACGTAGTAGGGGGCGGAAAACCCGTCGTTGGAAAAACGCACTCTACCAAATCCGGGAAACAGCGCTTCGATGCCGTCGGTCATGGCAGTGGCCACCTCATCGGCAACGGAGAACCGGCCGCGGTCGGTGGGCAGGTCAAACACTTCAGAGGTGGTAAACTCATCTCCATTCCATACGTCGGTCTCCACTCCGAGACGACCATCTCTCCGCGGTGCTACCGAAACAAATGCCGTGGGCCGATCGGTGGGGTCCGGAAGCGTCGGGAAATCGCTTCGAGAGAGGCGATACCGACGTTGGCTGCGAAATGCCCCTTCCACGGCGGAGAAGAGAAGCTGAGTTGCCCGCTGTTCAGGATCGGAGAAGCCTTGGTCGTCAGTTACAAACACCAGATCTACCGCCGGTTGCAGGCCCTCCCCGGTACCACCACGCTGAGCATCGACCGGCTCCAGACCAGACACCCCTATCAGGAGGAAAGCGAGACATGTGAGACGGAAAGACTTACGCCGGACGGGCCGGCTATCACGACGCACCATCATGATAACTGTACCACAACCCGCCCAGGTTTGCATCGCTCATGTCATCTTCTTTAGAATGTATATAGAGTGAATATCCGGAAGTGGTTTTCGGCGATTTTGATAGGTGTACTTCTCGCCTCCGCAGTGACCGTCAGCATCGGCCTTCGCGATGCGTGGGCACGCGTGGATCAACAGCGTCTGGACGCGGCTCATACTCAGGTAAAGCACCTACAGACGTTGGTAACCACCCGCTACCGTTACCGGGATGTGGTGTTCTTCGATCGCCGTACCCGAGTCCTGGGTATTCCCGCGGGACAGCAGGAGGTGCTCTTCTCGGTGGAAATGGAGGTCACCGCCGGGATCGATCTGTCTGAAGGTGTGGAAATCACCCCGGACCGCGATAATCGCCGCGGAGTGTACGTAACCTTGCCCTCCCCAGCCGTGCTGCGCGTGGTCACCGATGAGGCATCGATCCGGCAGTATCTGGTTCTCGAGCGCTTCGGCAGGTTGGACTGGCTCGATATCTCGGAGGAGATCCAGCGCGCCAAGGATCGCAATCGCCAGGATGCGGTTGAGAGAGGTATTCTTTCCCGGGCGGAACTGCATACCCGTACCGTCATCGATAATTTGCTGCGCAACGTCGGATATGAGACGGTGGAGGTCCGCTTCCGCCCCGCCGGCAGGGAGCTCCACGGATGAAACGCCTCTCCCTCACCGTGGTGACGATACTCGTGGCAGCCTCCGCGGTATCACTCTTTCTGGCTCGGGAGCAGCTGGCGGAGTTCCTATACCGGGAAACGGTCTCCAGCGGCTCGGAATCCTTGTTTCTCGGCGTACGGGATGCGGCAGACCTGGAAACGGTGGCAGTAGTGCACAAGACGGTATTTCCCCATGACTTCTTCCATGATGAAAGCAACTTCTACCTACTCCTCGATCGCGTCCGCCGCGCCGATGCTCCGGCCCGGGAGGTGCTGACACCGCAGGAGTTAAACCACTTCAACGCGGTAAATCTCGCCGACAGTCTGGGCCTGGCTGTAGCTCCCGGACAGACGGGCTATGTGGTAGTCACCACGACCCTGCGCTACGGATATGACCTATCGGAGTTGGAAGAGGTAATCCGGAACCGGAGTCGTCCCGGGGAGCAGGATAACGGGAGTCTCTCTCCGATTTCCGTACCGCCGGCTCGGCTGCTCTCCCATGAGACGGAGGATCTCTCCCGTGATGACTATCCGTACAGCCCCGTCTACTTGGATGCCGAAGGGTGGCAGGCGGTGGCCGGCTTTGTATCGACCCATCTCCGTCGGGGTGATCCCGATGCCGAGATTATCGCGCAGGCCTCCTCGATCGGGGTAGAACTCCTGGAAATCCTCACCGATCACCGCTTCGAGGTTGCTGAGCCGGAGTAAGGTGAGGTGGGACGCTTGCCTCAATTCATATAATTATTTATCCTTATATTAAGGAAAACGAATATGACACACACTGATTCAGTTGCCGATACGATTCGAAAGTCCCGTTCCCCGGTGGTGGTAGAGTTCTGGGCGCCGTGGTGCGGACCGTGCCGACAGATGGAACCGATCCTCCAGGAAGTGGGCAGCGAATACCAGGATCGGGTGCAGACGATTCGCGTCAATGCCGATGAAAACCCGGATCTGGCTCGGGACATGCGGATTCTATCGATTCCGACAATGGTCGTATTTGACCAGGGTACGGAACAGGCGCGGCGTTCCGGGGCCCAAAACCGCGCCGACCTGTCCGAGCTGTACCGCGCGGCGGCGGCGGGGGAGGCCATTTCCGGACTGAGTCAGCGTTCCCGATTCTTTCGGATCGCCATCGCCGGAGCGCTGGCGTTCATGGCGCAGGAAATGGCGATGCAGTGGCCCTTCTACCTGGCGGCGGGAGCGGTATTTTTCTCCGCTATCCATGATCGCTGTCCGGTGTGGCAGGCGGTGCGGCGAGTATTTGTCAAGAATCCGGCATAGCGCTTGCCATTCCGCAGCGGCTGTGTTAATTTATATATAGGATTTTTAATATCACTGGAGTGTAACAATGACCGAACATCTGACGAAAGATACCTTTCTGAGCAAAGTTTTCAATTATGAAGAGAATAAGGAGTGGAAGTACGAGGGTGACAAGCCCGCGATTATCGACTTCTACGCGGACTGGTGTGGCCCGTGCAAAATGGTGGCCCCC
>JAWOCO010000169.1:0-2767 GCA_046483765.1 Alkalispirochaeta sp.
GTCTTATCTGCCTACGTTACAACCCCGGTCCCCTGAAGCAGGGAAACGTGATCATCGGCAATCCGGAAGAGGCGAAGTACGGGTTTACCCGGGAACAGCTGTTTGAGGGCTATCGGAAGGCACGCGACCACGGGGCCACCCGCTTTGGCCTACACACGATGGTAGCTTCCAACGAGCTCAACCCCGACTACTTCGTGGAGACGGCGCAGATTCTGTTTGATCTGGTGGTGGAGCTGCAGCGGGAGCTGGGAATCCGGATCGAGTTGGTAAATCTCGGTGGGGGGATCGGTATTCCCTATCGGCCGGAACAGACGGCGGTAGATTACGCGCACGTCTCCCGGGGCATGCAGGCGGCTTACGACGCCACCATTCGTGCGGCGGGTCTCGATCCGCTGCGGATCGTCATGGAGAACGGCCGTGTCGTCACCGGTCCCTACGGATACCTGGTGACTCGCGTTCTGCACAAGAAAGACATCTACAAGCAGTACATCGGCCTCGACGGCAATATGGCCCATCTCATGCGACCGGGAATGTACGGGGCGTACCACCACATTACCGTCCTCGGCAAGGAAGATGCTCCGGCCACCCACACCTACGATGTCACCGGCTCGCTGTGTGAGAACAACGACAAATTCGCCATCGATCGGAAGCTACCGGAGGTGGAAGTCGGCGATATTCTCGTAATCCATGACACCGGTGCTCACGGTCATTCCATGGGATTCAACTACAACGGGAAACCCCGTTCCGCGGAGCTGCTCCTGCGTCCGGACGGCTCGGTGCGTCTGATTCGGCGGGCGGAAACGGTGGAGGATCTCTTTCGTACGATCGTATGGGAGGGAGTGCCGAACGTCGCGGAACCGGCGGCGTCCCGCTGAGCGGGCTCAGCCTGCGCGGTGCCGCTCACCCGGAGCGGGCCGCCGCGTCCGTGGGAGGTGCCGATCCGCGGGTGCTGTCAGCTCTGCAAACACAAAAAAGGTGTACTAACTGGCGCGGTAGCTATGCATCGCTACGTTGCGCTGTAGTACACCACTAAACGCCGTGAACACCTTCTGTTGTGCCTCTTCCTGGCAGAGGCACGACAACAGATCCCGGCGGAACAGCTCGTTGCGTGCCATCGTCGCCAGCGACGACAGAATTCGAAGATAGTCGATTTGTCGATCCGGATGGCTGGCAACGATAAACAGCAGATGCACCGGCCGGCCGTCAAACGCGTAGAACTCGATACCCTGGCGGGACACGCCCAGGGCGATTTCACTGGTGGGTACCTGGCTGGTTCTCCCGTGGGCGATCGCGATGCCGTGGCCAAAGCCGGTGGACTGCTCCAGCTCGCGCTCCACCACCGTCTCAGCAAACTCACCCACATCCAGTTGCGGAATCGAGTGAAAGACCTCGGTCCTATAGATTGTCTCTCGGATTGCGTCAAGGTTGTTGGTGCTGTGAAGGTCCCAGATCACACTGCCGGGAGCGAAAAACGCACTGCCTTCCACTGAATTCATACCCAGAATATAGATACCTGCCGTGGCATAAGGTGTCAAGGCCACACTCATGCCAAATTCACATTCCCTACTGCTAGTATCGGAAGTAACGAAACAGGTGATAAGCGCGTAGTTTACAATTGTTTATGCCTGTTTACACCTGTTTATACCGGCAGGCACAGATTGCCGACTTCGCAGCGGCTCCCGTTTCCCGCACCCAGACCTCGGCGATCGTGCCGGAACTGTCCTGGATCACCCGGTACTCCTGGCCGATATGCGTCTCCGAAAGAAACGTAACCACCCCTTCCGGGTGTTGCACCAGCGCCGGTACTGCGTCCTGCATCCACTGCACGTAGCGGGCGTTGTTGACGTGGTGGTTCCGATCGGTGTCGCTGGGACGAACCAGGTTCCACGGAGTCGCTCCATCGGTGAGTTGAACGTCCTCTGGCGGTATCCCCGGCAATTTGCCGGTGGGGAGATCCAGCAGCCGCTGGGGGTGGATCCGGTCGGTGGGAAGGTGGTTTTGGGGGCGTACCGGGCGCCGACGCACCGCGTCGAGAATGATCCAGGCACTGCTGACATCGACTAAGCGGGCACCCTGGTGATCGTCGATATGGAACTCGCGCAGCGCATACAGCCGCTCCATGCCACTGGGCCAGGTGGTGAGGTTCACCACGTCGTTCCAGCGGGGTCTCCGATGGAACGTGACGCGAATGCGGTGGAGCACCCAGAAGAGGGGAGCTTCCTCCTCGGTGAAGGCGAATCCCAGCCGCCGGGCGTGCTGCCACGCCGCCTCCTGCAGCAGACTTGCCACGCCATCCAACCCCACCTGGTCGTCGGGGCCGCACAGATAACTGGGAATGCGCACCGTCTCGGTGAACTGCTTGTCACTCATCTCCACGGGGCGCTTTCTTCTTGGTAGTCCGTGATGAACTCCCACGGGTGGCGGACTTCGTGTCCCGAGTGGCTGTCTGTGCCGGTGTCTTATCGGTAAGCGCCTCCAGAAGCGTCTCCACCCGGTAGTCACACACCGTTTCCGCCTGCTGCCAGCGGGCGTACAGATCCGCCACGCGGCGGGCGTGGGCGGTAATGTCTTTCCATACCAACCGGGTTCCGGAGATGAGCGTGGCGGTCATTTCCTGCCACACCGCAACCACCACCAGCCAGTCGATCATTAGTTCAAAGGACTCCTTATTGAACCACGTCACGCCTTCGTGCACATGAATCTGCAGGAAGTCCTCCACGTTAGGATCGGCCAGGAGCGTTTCCATGACGGTGAGTGCTGCACTCTC
>JAWOCO010000198.1:0-2886 GCA_046483765.1 Alkalispirochaeta sp.
CGCCAGGGTGTTATCCCCGGCGCCCAGGCCGTGGTGGTAGTGGTAGCGCTGGTCCTCGGCGGCCACGGCGTTGCCGTGCTCGCTCTCGCGTTCACCCAAATCGATATCCAGCGGACTGAAGGAGGCGTCGTAGAAGCGGGCGTGGTCGTGGAGAATATCGTAGGGCCGACCCAGGCGCCGCGCCGTTTCCACATCGGGGTTGTAGGACATCCCCACCATAAACGCCTCCGGGTGCGGGTGGAGCGGTGCCTCGTAGCGGCGCACTCCGCCGTCAAAGTCGCGGTGGATGTTCTTGATGCTGTAGTACCAGTGCACCGGCATCGCCAGTGCATCTCCCGCAAACAGGCCCCACAGGGCGTTCCGGGCTCGATCTCTCTGTTTCATACTGTGCAAGGTAGGGAGTATTTGCTTGTATAGTCAACTATATGTATCTTCAACTAATCGAAACTGCCACTAGAAAGGAGTCACACTATGGCTAAACTTGCAATTGTAATTCTCTGTGATACGGAGACCCACGCCGATCACGGGCGCCTGACGAACGCCCTGGAGCTCGTCAAAGAGACCAATCAGGAGGGCGGCGACGCCCGCATCGTGTTTGACGGTGCCGGTACCCGCTGGGTACCCCAGCTGACCTCCGATGATGGGCCCATGGGCAAGATGTTTCAGTCGGTGAAGTCCGCCGTGGACGGCGCCTGTTCCTTCTGCTCCGTCGCGTTCGACGTGAAGGCGGAGATCCAGAAGACAGATATTTCGCTTCTCAGCGACTTTGAAGGGCACCCCTCACTGCACGGCTACATCGCCAAGGGCTACCAGATCATCACGTTCTGACCGCTGACCGCTGACCGCTGACCGCTGACCGCTGGGCGTGGCAGCGAGCGCTGACTACCCCAACATATACTTCAGATCCGAGGCGTAGGTGGGATATGCCCAGGGAATCTCCCGGAACTCCGCGGCGGGGGTGCCCTGCCGCGCCGCCAGCGCCAGCAGGTTAATGAGCTCTCCCGCCTGCGGGGCGAGAATGTGGGCGCCCAGGATCTGATCGGTTGTCTCGTCGATTATCACCTTGTAGGCCACGTGGGACTCGTTGAGCCGGCGGTAGTTGGGCCAGCCGGCGCCGCTACCGGTATTAATCCGTACGCCCCCCTGCTCCCGTGCCTCCGATTCGCTGAGGCCGAACTGCGCCAGTTGCGGGTAGGTGAAGACCACGGTGGGCAGCGGTGCCAGATCCACCTGGGTCCGTTCGGCGGAATCGTCCCCTTCAAGGTCGGCAATGATGTTGCGTGCCGCGGTTCGCGCCTCGGCATCACTCACCGGTGATAGTTGGATACCGGCAACGCAATCCCCCACGGCGTAGATATTCTCGGCGGTGGTGCGCATGTCGGTGGTGGTTTCGATGCCGCCGCGCCCGGCGGTGACCGAGGTGGCCTCTATGTTGAGGGTGTCCGCGTTGGAAATCCGCCCCAGGGCGGCGAAGACCACATCCGTTTCGATCTGCCGTTCGGCGCCATCCACCGTGAGGTGGAGCGCAAAGCTCCCGTTGGCCAGCTTTTCCAGCGATGTGGTTTCGGCGTGAGTGACGACGTGGATCGAGCGAGCGGCGCATCCTTTCTGAAGTTCCTCCACCAAATCGGGGTCAAAGCGTTCCATCACGCGGTCCCCGCGTTGGAGAACGGTGACCTCCGCTCCGGCGGCGGCCGCCACCGTGGCAAACTCCATAGATATGTAGCCACCGCCGACAAAGGTGACGCGCTTCGGCATCTCCGGAAGGGAGAGAAAATCATCACTGCTCAGGGCGAGCCCTCCACCGGGGATCGGTAACGGCCGGGGCCGCGCCCCATTGGCGATCAGAAAGCGCCGGGCGGTGATCGTTTCATCACCACAGCGTACCGTGGCGTCGTCTACAAAGGCGCAGCGACCGTGAAATACGTGGATGCCTTTTTGCTGCAGGCCTTCCTCCGTGCCGGTAGGCACCGCGTCGGTGAACTCCGTGCGGGAGCGTTGCATCACGGACCAATCAAGTTTTGGGGCGCTCACAAACCCTCGTTCAGTCAATCCCTGCGCCTCCAAGGCGGCGTGGGAGGGGACTACCAGATACTTCTTGGGTTGGCAGCCGCGGAGGGCGCAGGTGCCGCCAAACTCTCGCTCATCGGCAATGCCCACCGAGAGGCCCGCCTCCCGGAGCATCGCCGCCGCCGTCTCTCCGGCGGTTCCCGTTCCAATTACAAATACGTCAAACTCATGCATCTCTGTTACCTCTCTATTCAGAACTTGGTATTCTGTGGAAAACTGATTGTAGTTGCAAAAAAACGTTTGAACATCCCGGGCGAGTTTGATAGTTTGCATATACAAAGTCAAGAATGAAACAAAAAGACGGAGGATCGATGGTACCTACAGAGCGGATTCCCCAGCCCACCCTGCCCACCTGCGAAACACCGCGGGTCCTGGTCGGCCAAAAGGCGCTGGTCACCGGTGCCAACTCGGGTATCGGACGGGGCGTGGCGATTTCCTTGGCGGAGGCCGGCGCCGATGTGGCGGTAAAAAGGTGAGACAGTGAGACGGGGGAAGATGCGGGGGATCGCGGCGGTGGTCTTGGCTGTCGTCACGACCTCCGTAGCAGCGGAGATTCGTCTGGAGTCCTTTGAGGATCTCTCCCGGTGGCGTGAGATAGTGCTGGACACCGACGGAACACCCTCTACCTGGGACACGAGAGCCGCCGGGGACTATCTGCGGGTGACCTCGGAGGACGGTGCCTCCATGCTGGTCTACGAGGAGCCCTTCGATGTATTCCGCACGCCGATCCTCACGTGGCGCTGGCAGGCGCTCACCGCGGTCCGGGGCAGCGATCTGCGTTCCCAGGACGGTGACGACTCGGCGATTCGCATCTAC
>JAWOCO010000217.1:0-3758 GCA_046483765.1 Alkalispirochaeta sp.
GCCCGCCGTCGCTTCCACTCCAGTGAGGGGCTCTGCCGTCGCTTCCGCTCCAGTTGTGGTCCCCGCCGTTGCGTCCACTCCAGCCAGGATTTCCCCTCGAGCCCGGACTCCCGCTCCAGCCAGGATCCCCGTTCCAGCCGCCCGTGCCAAACCACGCCGGGTGCCGCAACTCCACCGCCGCCTGCCGACCCAGCACCGCCAGCGCCGCGGCGAGGCGGTCATACCCTACCGGTGTGGGGGCGAAACGCGGTGGCATCTGCAACAGGAGCGGTCCCCGCCGCTCACCGAGAATCGCGGTATGCTCCAAAAACTCTCGCAGGCCCTGCTGGGCGTCGGCCAGACCCCGCCGATGGGTGAGGCTCTGGCTCACTTTGGGTACGAAGCGGAACGTTTCCGGTACCGCATCGCGCCACGCCGCCAGGCGCCGCGCCTCGGGCATCCCGTAGAATGTGGCGGAGAGTTCCACCGTGGAGAAGATCTGACCGTAGTACTCCAGGAAGTTGCCGGGAGCGGCATCGGAAGGGTAGAGCACCCCGCGGTAGGTCTTATCTCCCCACGTGGACAGTCCGATGCGGACCACCGGCTCTTCCACGGGAAAGAGTTCCAGTGCCCGGTCAATCTCGCGGCGATTCATGCCGTGCTGGTCGGTGTCGTTCAAGAGATCGGTTGTGCTGGGGTGCTCCGGCGGTAGCTGGGGGATGCTTCCCTCCTGAGCATCGCCGTGAAGCCGACCAAATTCCACGCCTCCAATCTACTGGAGTTCCTCCGCGGCGTCGATGACTATGGCGGGACCGGCGCTAGTCACCTGCAGACGGTGTCCGGCTCATACGCTATGCTCGTGGCCATGACTTCCACCGGCAATTCCGATCTTGATCTGGCAGTTTCCGTCGCTCGTGAGGCTGGAGCGCTGCTGCGAACGGAGTTTCATCGCCCGGGCGGTCCCCGGGGTCATGGCGGCCACGCGGAGATCGACCGCCCCACCGAAGAGCTCATCCGCCGGCGGCTTCTGGAGGCACGCCCGGACGACGCGTTTCTCGGGGAAGAGACGGGATCAGCGGACGCTGCCACTGCGCCGTTCACCCCCGCGTCGTCCGCCGGCACCTCGACGCCGGCCACATCTGCGCCGCCCGCCGGCACCTCGACGCTGGCCACGCCACCCACTACCACCGACCCAGCGGCGCCGCGGCGATGGATCGTCGACCCCAACGACGGCACCAGCGAGTTCCTCAAGGGAGCCCGCGGCCCTTCCGTGTCGATCGCGCTGCTGATCGCAGATCGTCCCGCTTTGGGAGTCGTCTACGCCTACGCTGCCCCCGACGATCGCGGGGATCTCATTTGCGGCGGTGCACAGATCGGCCTCTGGCGGGGGCGGGGAAGTGAGGACGAACTGACGGGTTCCGCGGAGCCCGCACCCTGCTCCCCGTCGGCGGCGCCTGGCCGAGTCGCGGTTTCCAGCGGCGCGTTTCGTACCGATGCGGTGCGTGCCGCCAACGCGGAGCTATGCGCCCCGTGGCAACCGGTGCCGGTGCCGGGTATCGCCTACCGGTTGGCGCTGACGGCGGTGGGGGAGGTGCGCGTTGCCACCACCCTTACCGCGCCCTGGAGTTGGGATATGGCCGGCGGACACGCCCTGCTTCTCGCAGGGGGTGGCGATCTGTTCACTCGCGACGGCACTCCCGTGCGTTATGACAGTTCGGGGCATTGTACGTACGCCCCGGCGTATTTCGGCGGGTCTTCTGCGGACGTGGAGCGAATCCGGCGGCGCAACTGGGAGTCGCTCTTCGTTGAACGGCCGGGCCGTGTACGGTGATCAGGCTGTTCGCCGGGTGATCCTACTCGTTTGAATCGCTGCTCTCGCCAGTATCACCATCCTGCTCTTCAGCTTGCTCAGCGGCTTCCTCGGCGGCTGCCTCCGCGGCTTCTCGAGAGTAGGTGCGAATCACCCCGAGCATCGAGGGGTAGGTGGCGGCCCGATAGAAGGAGATTCGCGAGGCAAGCTCTTCGGTCAGCGTGAACTGGATTTCATCCTCACTTACGGAGACATCGGCGTCTTCCAGGGCTTCCGATTCCACCTCGTCCCGTTGGGATAGGACGACCTGTCCCGAACCATCTCGCAGTTCCATGGGGAAGCTCTCACTGTCGACGTCGCTGAGATCGAATACATACCGACCGCCGATTTCGAGTACGAGCGCATTGGAGCCGCCCTGTAGGGAGATCCCATCTCCCTCGATCTCAGCAACGCGCCAAGTTGGACCGGCAACCGCCCGAAACGAAACCGTCCCCACGGTGTCTCCTTCCGATTCCTGGGCGGGGATAGCTACTGCCAGCGCGAAGAGCAGTATTCCCATAGCAAAAACGTGCACTGTTTTGTTGTTCATACTCTAGTAGGTAACAATTCAGCGGGACCGATGACAATCAGTGCGTCCTCGTATCGGAGCATCTTCACAGAAATTCCACACTGGCCTCAGAAAATCTGGACTCCACTCTCGTAGCTTGTCGCCATGGATTTTGATGTAACCCATGAGTATCGGCGGACGATTGCAGATCGGATCGATGCCCTGGACGAGCTCTTTGGAGCGTTGGATGTGCCCTTTGTCATCGTTGGTCCTTCGGGAACGATCTTCTTTTTCTCTCAGGGGGCTTCCACGTTATTGGGTATCACCATGGCGGACATTGGCCGCCCGTTGTTCACCGCAACGCCGGAAGGGGTTGCATCGGCGGCGTCCCGGGCGGTGGCGTTTGCCGGCAGTACCCGTACCGCCACCAGCGACGTGGTCGTCCTACAGGATGGGGGACGATACATTCAGCAGGCGCGCCCGATTTTCGACGAGACCGACAACCACAAGGGCACGTTGGTGACCTTTCTCGCGATGGGGGGTGGGATTCAGGCCGACCGCCGCATCGATCATCTGCTGGAGGCGTGCCGGTATGTGTTGTCGGCGGCCCAAGTTCTTCTGATGCGCTTCGATACTGATCGGCAGGTGGTGTACCGCAACTTCAAGAGTCCGGTGATTGACCGCGAGACGGAGATACGGCTTGGCCGGCGAGTGGCGGAAGTTATACAATCAGGTCTGGGAGTTGACCTTGTATACCAGGATATCGCGTGGAACCTTATTCCCGAACCGGACGCCTATGGACGCACGATCTCTGTCCTCGTGGTGGGGACGGTCCATAATCCTAAACCTGTGGTCTGATCCCCACGGTGGTGGACGGCCGACATGCGTCATCCGGTAATGGCCGCCTGTGCTGTCGCTTCACTGCTGGTGGGCTGTGCCGCCGTGCCCCCTCCTTCACCGGCGGCACCGGTGACCGAGCGCGCTTCCATCCCCGGCGTTGTCATTCCTCTGTATGTCTATCCCGGAGGGGATGGCGCACGCGCGTGGGACGCTGTCGCCGCGGCGGCTCGACAGAGTTCGGACGTGCCTATAATCGTAGTGGTAAATCCGGACAACGGCCCCGGCGCGCGGACGGACGCCAACTACCGGTCTCGCACGCAGGGCCTTGCCGACGCCGGTGTGGAGCTTGTGGCCTACGTGGCGCTGGGCTATGGCCACCGTCCGGCGAGCGAGATTCGCGCGGATCTGCGCAGATGGCGTCGGTTGTACCGCTCAGTGACGGGAGTCTTCTTCGATGAGGTGCCGGTCCCCGGCGATCACCTGCCGCGACGGGATGCCCGGCGCTACCTGAGCGATCTTACCGCCTATGCCCGGGGTCGCGGGTTCTCCGGTACGGTCATCGGCAATCCCGGCACGCCCGCC
>JAWOCO010000149.1:0-25601 GCA_046483765.1 Alkalispirochaeta sp.
ACTCCCGGGAGTCATCGTAGGCCCAGCCGAGCATGCTGATATAGTTGGTGATCGCCTCCGGGAGGTATCCCTGCCGACGGAATTCAATGAGGCTCGTGGCGCCGTGGCGTTTGGACAGCTTGCTCCCGTCCTTACCCATGACCATCGGCAGGTGGGCGAAGCGCGGCGGCTCCCAGCCAAACGCCTCGTAAATCAACAGGTGGAGCGGCGTGGAAGGAACCCACTCCTGCGCCCGCAGGACGTGCGTGATTTGCATCAAATGATCATCGATCACGTTGGCCAGGTGGTAGGTGGGAAACCCATCGGACTTCACCAGGATCGGGTCCGGGGGCAGATCCTTATGTTTGCGTTTAATCCGGCCCAGCACCAGGTCCTCAAACTCCGATTTTCCCTCGGCAGGCACCAAGAGCCGCAACACCGGTTGTACCCCGGCCGCCTGGTACTCGGCGATCTGTTCGGGAGAGAGGTCGCGGCCCTCGTAGGTGTAGCCGGCGGAGGCTGCACCGGAGTTACCCGCTCCGGCGGCACCCGCGCCGGCGGCACCCGCTCCGGCGTCGCCTTCAACGCTGTTGTCCGCCTCGGCCTCGTGGTCACGTTTGGCGCTGGTGTAGTCCCAGTACGCCCGCCCCGCCTCAACCAGGCGCTCAGCATGGCTCCGGTACAGCTCCAGCCGCTGTGACTGCACGTAGGGGCCGTACTCCCCCGCGGCGGCGGGACTCTCGTCGGCGGTAATGCCCAACCAGGCAAAGGTGTCATAGATGTCCTGGAGTGCTCGGGGATCAAAGCGCGTCTGGTCGGTATCCTCCACGCGGAGCACAAACGCGCCTCCCTGGGAACGGGCGAAGAAGTAGTTAAATAGCGCGGTTCTTACACCGCCGATGTGCTGCATGCCCGTCGGGGACGGGGCGTATCGTACTCTGACTGGTATATCCATTGTTGGCTGGGAATTATATCGACCACTCCGGGGCCGCTGCAAGCATGCTACCGCTGCCGGTAGTAGCTCAGGAAGTCTCCGATTTCGTGCATCGCCCGGCGCAGCTCTTCTCGGTCCGGCAGAAACACGATGCGGAAATGATCAGGTTGCTTCCAGTTAAATCCCGTTCCCTGCACCAGCAGAATTTTCTTCTCCACCAGCAGGTCGTAAATAAACTGCTGGTCATCGGTAATATTGAAGCGCTTGGTATCGATTTTGGGAAAGAGGTACAGGGCCCCTTTGGGCTTGACCGCGCTGAGGCCGGGAACGTCATTGATCAGCTCCCAGGCGATATCGCGCTGCTCCCGCAGCCGGCCTCCCGGCAACACCAGATCATTAATGCTCTGGTATCCGCCCAGCGCCGCCTGAATCGCAAACTGCGCCGGGGCGTTGGCGCAGAGGCGCATGTTGGAGAGCATGTCCAGCCCTTCCCGGTAGTCGGTGATCTGCGAGAGGCGGCCGCTGAGCACCATCCATCCCGCGCGAAATCCGGCGGCCCGATACGCCTTGGACAGCCCGTTAAAGGTGACACAGGGAATCTCCCGGCAGTAGGTGGCGATGGATACGTGCTCCGCCTCATCGTAGAGGATCTTGTCGTAGATCTCGTCGGCCAGAACCAGGAGTCCGTGCTCCACGGCAAGTTCATGGATCGCCTCGATAATCTCCCGGGAGTACACGGCGCCGGTGGGATTGTTGGGGTTAATCACTACCACCGCTCGGGTGCGGTCACTAATCTTGGACCGAATATCGTCGAGGTCGGGATTCCAATCGGACTGTTCGTCGCAGATGTAATGGACCGGCTTGCCTCCAGCAAGGTGCACCGCAGCGGTCCACAGGGGATAGTCGGGGCTTGGGATTAGGACCTCATCTCCGTTGTTGAGCAACGCCTGCATCGCCATGACGATCAGTTCGCTCACACCGTTACCGATATAGATATCGTCGGTCTGCACGTCCAGCATACCGCGGGCCTGGTAGTGCTGCATGACCGCTTTACGAGCAGCAAAGATGCCTTTGCTGTCTACATACCCCTGCGCCTCGCGAAGATTCACGATGACGTCGTGGAGGAGTTCGTCCGGGGCATCAAACCCGAAGGGAGCCGGATTTCCGATGTTGAGCTTGGTGACCCGAAATCCCTCTTCCTCGAGGCGGGTTGCCTCCTGCAGCACGGGACCACGAATGTCGTAGCAGACATCTGTTAATTTGCTGGACTTCTGAAACACCGGTATGGAATCCACCTGTACCCCCTGCGCGCCTGATGATCACGCTGAAACGTTTGCCTGATTACCTAATTCTCTGCGTATGTGATTGTCTGACTACTCCGCGGCGCCGGCGGATTGATCGGCGTACAGCCACTCTTCTACGTCCTGCAGGAGCTTGCTCAGCACCAACACGTGGAGCTCACCCCGGGCCTTGTCAACTTTCTTGCCCCACTCTTTGCGGCTCATGGCGGCCCGAATCGCCTCGCGGGTGCGGTCGGACAGTTCTACCGCTTCCGGGGACTCCGCGGCGTACGCGCTGAGGAGGTAGGCACTCACCGCGGCAATGATCCCCGGCTTGGAACGGCGGCAGAGATCCTCCAAGATCTCCCGCGCCTCGCCGAGTTTCTGCTGCAGCATCAGCGCAAAGGCGTAGTTCCATCGGATCCAGTCCCGAGCCTCCCCGCGCGCGGTATCCAGAAACTCGCTATAGTAGCGCGCCATCTCCTCACCGTCGTTGGAAAGCAGGTGGGGGATGCCGAAGATTAGCGCGTTGCGCTGAACCACTCGGTAGCGGTTCTCTCGCAGGTGATCTTCCAGTTGCTGAACCTTGCCCGATTTGGAGGTAACCACATAGGCGTTAACCAGCAATCGCACATTGCCGGTGGTGTAAC
The DNA here is from genome assembly GCA_046483765.1 of Alkalispirochaeta sp. Lineage (GTDB taxonomy): Bacteria > Spirochaetota > Spirochaetia > DSM-27196 > Alkalispirochaetaceae > Alkalispirochaeta. The sequence goes on from JAWOCO010000149.1 coordinate 2,844, forward strand.
GGTGCTTGCGGTATATGCGGTCCTCGATGACGGAAATCACCGCTTCCCAATCTTCTTCTTCCAGCGCCGAGAACAGGCGTTTGTTGCTAATGAAGTACCAGTTCAGCACCACCAGCACCGCCACAAAGACGACGGCCAGGTACCAATTGCTGGTCCAGAAAATGCGGGTATACTCCCACCCAAGAAACAGCGCGGGCATAAAGAACACGAAGAGGAAAGAAAGTACAACGAGAACGTTGAAGATTATGAAGATTGCCTTAAGTTTCACTACGATTTTCCGTTATACTGAACAGCGGCAGTCTAATATGAGGACAATACAGGGTCAATGGTGAGCACACAATGAACAAAATAGCGACTTCACAGCTGACCGATGGGGTGTATATCTCACGCGAGACGTTTCTCGATGAGAAATTTATCCTGCTGTCTCCCGAAATTCCGGTGGACCAACCACTCATCGACCGTCTCCAACGCTGGAGTTTTAACCAGCTCATGACTGATGGGGAGATTTCCGATGAACCCCCATCCGCGGGGTCCTCCGTGTCCACCGGTGAAGATGCTCCGCTGGCGGCGATAGACCAGGGCCGCCGGGACGCCAGGGAGATGCAAGCCGCCCACAAGCAGTACGAAGAGTTTCTCCATTATACGGAGCAACTCTTTGGGAACTACCTGCAGAACGGGGTCCTTCCCATCCAGCCGATCCAGACCCGCGTCAAAGAATTCATCGACAAAATTCGTGACCAAAAGCGATATTTGCTCCGCATACCGGAGCTCAACCCCGGCGCCACCAACTACCTGGTGGATCACGCGGTGAAGACCGCCCTGGTGGGAATGGCCACCGGAAGCGCGATGAAGATGCCGCCGCATCGGCTGATCGATATCGGCACGATCGCGCTGCTCCACGAGGTGGGCATGCTGCGCCTACCCAGTCAACTCTACATGACTGATCAGCCCCTGAACGAGAAAGAGAAGAAGGCGATATCCACCGCCCCGGTGCTGGGCTTCAAGATCCTCCGGCAACTGAACTATCCCATGCAGATCTGTCTGGGAGTACTTGAGTGCCGGGAGAACATCGACGGGTCCGGATACCCCCGGGGCATTACCGGCGAGAAGCTCTCGCTCTACGCCAAGATCATCAATCCCGCCAGCACGTTTGCGGCGATGGCCTCACCGCGACCCTATCGCCCCGCAATCGACGGCCACACGATCATGAAAACGCTCCTCACCGGTCAAAACCGGCACTATGAAAAGGATATCCTGCAAGGCATGGTGGCTACGTTCTCGCTCTTTCCCTATGGCACGTTTGTCCAGCTCGCTTCCGGCCATCGGGCGATGGTAATTGATGTGATTCCTGGAAAGGCGCGGGCGCCACTGGTGCGGGTAATCACCGACAACAAGGGAGCGGTAGTCTCTGAGCAGGCGGTGATGGAAACCGATTCCGAACAGTACGCGGTCACTAACGTCCTCACCGCCGAAGAATCGAAACGACTCAAGAACTCGCTCTAAGCGGCACGCCCGGAAAGGAGCCTTGCATGCGCACGATCAACGTCACGGTGTGCGATCAACCAGCCGTCCAGTATGGAGTCGGAATTTCCGTTCATGAGGCGCTCAAGGCGTGCCTCACTGAGGAAGCCGTTCCCACGGTGATGGCGGCATTTGTCAACAATGAAGTCCGCGCGCTGAGCTACCGGCTCAGTATCAACGCCACGTTACACCCGGTATACATCGATAGCGACCAAGGCCAGCGCGTGTACCGCAGAAGTCTGTGTTACGCCCTGGCGATCGCCGCTGAACGGGCGCTTCCGGAGCAGCGTTTACTGATCGGCCATTCCCTGGGCAACGCCTACTACTACTCCTTCGATGGAACGGTGCCCTCCGAGCGGGATCTCGACCGCCTCCGGGAGGAACTGTCCTCCCTGATCACGGCGGACCTCCCGATTCGGCGCGGTGTGGCCGCCTATGAAGATGCCCTGACGTATTTCAACGCCCACAATATGCACCACGCGGCACTCCTCGTTGAGCGCCACAACTACAGCGAGGTGCCGGTCTATCGCTGCGGCGAGTTCATGGATCTCTCCCACGGTCCGCTGGCACCGCGCACGGGGCTCCTCACCACCTGGGAGATCGAACGCTACGGCGATGGCTTCCTGCTGGTTTTTGGCACAAAAGAGGAGCCTTACCAGGCGAGCCCCGGTGCCCGGAGCACAACCCTCTTTCAGATCTACACCGAGTACAAGCAGTGGGGCCGCGTGCTGGGAATCTCTTCGGTGGGCGAGCTCAATCGCCTCACGGAACGGGGCACGATCCAGGACGTGGTGCGCGTTGCCGAGGCGTTGCACGACAAGAAGATCGCCAATATCGCCGACCAGGTCTCCACCGCCGGGGAAGAGGAAAAGGTAGTGCTGGTGGCCGGTCCCTCCTCCTCGGGAAAAACTACCTTCACCAAGAAGCTTGCCGTACAACTGCAGGTGGTGGGCTACACGCCGATGATTATTTCATTGGATGATTACTTCGTACCCCGAGAGCAGACTCCCCTCGATGCAGAGGGAAACTACGATTTTGAGAACATCGCCGCCATCGATATCGAACTCCTCAACGACCACCTGGTTCGGCTTTTCGACGGGGAGGAAGTGGAGCTTCCCAGCTTCAGCTTCAAGACGGGGACGCGCGAGTACCGCGGCAACCGAATCCAGATTCCTCCTCGCGGCGTACTGCTCATGGAGGGAATCCACGGACTCAACCAGCGCCTGACGCCGCGTATTCCACGGGAGCGGAAGTTTACGATCTACGTGTCGGCTCTGACGCAGCTCAATCTGGACGACCATAACCGCATTAGCACCACCGATAACCGCCTGCTCCGGCGGATGGTGCGCGATCACCAGTTTCGGGGGCACAGCGCCCTGGACACGCTGGGGATGTGGCCATCGGTTCGCCGCGGGGAGAACGCCAATATCTTTCCTTTCCAGGACTCCGCCGATGCCGCCTTCAACACTGCCCTGGACTATGAATTGGGAGTGCTCCGCAACCATGCGGAACCGCTCTTGCGAAGGGTGAAGCCCCACCACCAGATGTACCATGAGGCGGTCCGGCTGCAGACCTTTCTGCGCAATTTTACGGTCATTCCGGAAAAGCTGGTGCCCCAAGAATCAATTCTGAGAGAGTTTATCGGGGATAGTGGCTTTCACTACTAATGCGCGCAACGAACGCGCGCTACTAATGCGCGCAACGAACGCGCGCTACTGACGCGCCCCGAGCGCCGCTCCGCGCTGCAGCAGTTCGTCGCCATGAAACGCCCTCCAGGAGGCGGGAATCCGCGATCCAAAGCGGTACTCGTGCAGTTCGTCCAGAAAGGCGCTACGGGGAATGTCCACCGCTCCAAACTGCGCAAGGTTATCGGTGTAGGACTGGCAGTCGATCAGGGGCACCTGCAGCGAGTCCATGAGACCTGCCAACGCCACCAGCGCAAACTTGCTCCCGCTGGGAATGTCGGAAAACATCGACTCCCCGGCAAAGATCGAACCCACGGTAATCCCGTAGAGGCCGCCCACCAGGGTGCCCGCCTGCCACACCTCCACGGAATGGGTGTACCCCAGGCGGTGGAGCTCGCTATACGCCCGCTCCATTTCATCGGTGATCCAGGTTCCCTCACCGTCCGCTTCCAGCCGAATCGCGCGGCAGCGATGAATCACCTGCTCAAAGGCGTGATCCAGCGTAATCGTGACCTCGGCGGCCCGCAGCGTTCTGCGAAACCGCCGGCTGATGTGAAACTCCGACAGGTAGAGCACAAACCGCGGGTCCGGCGAGAACCACATAATCGGCGGCTCCTCGTACCATGGGAAAATGCCCTGTTCATAGGCGGAGAGAACGATCCCCGGGGAGAGGTTGCCGCCTTGTGCGACGATTCCCCAGGGATTGGCGCGGTTCGGCTCCGGAAACTGGATTCGCTGCGTGTGATCGAGGTATTCCACAGTCCCCGGCTACGCGTCGGCCAGTTCCTTTTGCGGGGTGATGACGATCTCACCGTCTTCGACATCCGCCACGGCGATACCGCCGTCCGCGAGATCGCCAAAGAGCACCGCATCCACGAAGTACTCCTTGAGCTCACTCTCCACCGTGCGGGCGATATTACGCGCCCCAAACTCCGGCGAATAGCCCTTGCGCGCCAACCAGGTGATCGCCTCCTCGGTGGCCTCCAGCCGCACGCCCCGTTCGGCAAGCTGCTCGTTGAAAACCAGGATCTCCTTCCGGACGATATCCTTTACGATCTCATCGTCCAGCCGGCCAAAGAGCACGATCTTGTCGATGCGGTTGCGGAACTCCGGAGAAAAGGTGTCCTCCACGGCGTCGTTCACTGCGGCCTCCGTGACGTTTCGTTCGCCAAAGCCGATCAGCGGTTTTCCGATGTCCCGAGCACCGGCGTTGGAGGTCATGATCAGAATCACGTTCCGAAAATCCGCCTTCTTGCCGGCGTTATCGGTGAGGGTGGCGTAATCCATCACCTGTAGCAGGATATTGAAAATATCCCGGTGCGCCTTTTCGATCTCATCCAGCAGAACCACCGAGTGCGGCGTCTTGCGAATCGCATCGGTGAGAAGGCCGCCCTCCTCGTAGCCCACGTACCCCGGAGGGCTTCCGATCAGCCGGGACACGGTGTGCTTCTCCTGATACTCACTCATATCGTAGCGGTGCAACGCCACGCCGAGCTGCTCGGCGAGCTGCCGCGCCAGTTCAGTCTTACCTACTCCGGTGGGTCCGACAAACAGAAAACTCGCCACCGGTTTATCGTGGTTACGAAAGCCGGCGCGGGAACGTTTCACCGCGGCGGTCACCGCCTCCACCGCCGATTCCTGTCCAAAGATCTGCTCTTTGAGGCGGGCCGAGAGGTACTGCAGATGCGTCTTCTCATCGGAGCTGACGCTCTTCACCGGAATCTTGGCGATCTTGGAGACCACCATTTCGATTTCCGCCTCGTCGATCGTGACCGGCTCCGCCGTGGTGTCTACGGGTGCCGATCCCTCTTCCAGCGTCTGCTCCTCGATGGCAGCCTGGTCTGCAGAAGGGGCCTGGCCTTCAGATGAGGGCTGGCCCGACACGCTGGCCGCGGCACTGACCGGCTCGTCAACGGCAGCCTCGGCGTCCTCGCCTCCCGCCTCGGCGTTGCTCTCGGGGCCCTCCGCTTCCGCGTCCGATTCCGCGTCACTGGGCCGCTTGAAGTGTTTCATGCGCATGTAGGCGCCGGCTTCATCCAATACATCGATCGCCTTGTCCGGAAGAAAGCGCTCGTTGATGTACTGCGCCGACAACCGCACCGCGGCGTCCAGGGCAGCCTCGGTGTAGTGCACGTTGTGGTGCTCCTCGTAGCGGCTCTGGAGCCCCTTGAGAATGAGCACCGTCTCCTCGTGGGAGGGTTCCTCGATATCCACGCGCTGAAAGCGGCGCGCCAGGGCGCGGTCGCGTTCAAAGAACCGCTTGTACTCGCCAAAGGTGGTAGATCCGATGCACCGGATGCGGCCCGCGGCGAGCGCCGGTTTAAGCATATTGCTGGCATCCATGGCGCCACCGGAAACTGCCCCAGCGCCGACGATCGTGTGAATTTCATCGATAAACAGGATCACGTTGGGCTCCTTCTCGAGCTCCTTCATGATCGCCTTCATCCGCTCCTCGAAGTCACCGCGATAGCGGGTACCGGCGATCATCGCGCCCATGTCCAGGGCGTAGAGCTTGTGATCCTTGAGGACGTCCGGAACGGTGCCGTCGGCGATCCGCTCCGCCAGGCCGTGGGCGATTGCTGTCTTCCCCACTCCCGGTTCACCAATGAGAATCGGGTTGTTCTTCATCCGGCGGCACAGCACCTGAATGGTGCGCTCCAACACGTCCTCGCGACCGATGAGCGGCTCCAGCCGGCCGGTGCGTGACTCGGCCACTAACTCGGTGGTGAATTGGTCCAGGGCGCGCTTACGTTTCTTTTTGCGCCCTTTTCCCGCCTCTTCTTCCTCGGCATCAACCCGTTCATCGGGTTCGTCATCTTCCTCCGGAGCAAAATCACCCTCATCTTCGCTGTGGGGAGTGTCGGAATCGCGGAGGGACTCGTCCTCGTCTCGGGAGGGCAGGCCGTGGCTAATCACCTCCAGGAGATCAACCCGTTCGAGTCCTTCCCGGCGCAGGTAGAAGCTGCTGTGGGAGTTTGCCTCGTCAAGAATCGAGACGAGAATGTCGCCGATTTCGACGATTTCCTTGCTCGAGGCCTCTGTGTGAAACACGGCGCGTTCGATGACGCTCTGAAATCCCAGGGACTGGCTAGGATCCTCGTCTTCTCCAACGGTGGGGATTTCCTCAGCCAGGTACTCCTCGAGCGTATCTCGGATGCTGTCCGCGTCGACGTCACACGCCTCGAGCACATCCCGGGGGTAATCGAAATAGAGGGCCGCGTACAGGATGTGTTCCGGCGTCAGAAATTCATGCTGCCGCTGCTTCGCCTCCTGGTACGCCGCGCTCAGGAGCGCTTGAAGTTCTCGATCAATATGCATAGTTACGGGGCCTCCTCGAGGGTGCACTTAAGCGGGTATCCCTGCCGTTTTGCCATTTGTCGCGTCTGCTCTACCTTGGTAGCGCCGATATCATACGGGTACAATCCCACCAACCCGCGACCTTTCTTGTGCACGCTCATCATAATCGCGTGGGCTTCCACAGGAGATTTGCGGAAGATCTTTTTCAGTACTTCCACGACAAACTCCATCGTGGTGTAGTCATCATTATGTAGCACCACCTGGTACTTCTTGGGTTCCTGTACCTTGGGGCGAGTCTTTGGCTTGAGTTGTTCCGTTCCTCCGGGAATCGTTGGATCACTCATACGTGTAGAATGTATTTCAATTGAGAGCAAACGTCACGGGGATGAGGGACCAAAGAAGCCCAGTTCATCCCGTCCGCTACGCACAAATAGGCGCGTCTCCACCGACATTTCGATGTATCTCCGCCCGAAATCGGGATCCTGTCGCGCGTCCAGGGTGATCCAATAGCGCCCCACCGGTCGGCTACGGAAACTATCGATGAGCGGGGCAATCCCTTCCGGTTCGTAGAGATAGCGCAACGATCCGCCGGTCTGATCCACCAGATAATCGACTTCCCCGTCGGGAGACTGCTGCTCGGTGAGGACGGCGTGAAATCGAATACCGTTGTTGCTCAGAAAGGCGGCGATCTCTTCTACTCCGTACTCCTCAAAGCTTCCATCCGTCACCCGTCCATCACCGATAAGCACCAGATCCCGCCGCAAATCACCATCGAGCATCGGAGTAGCGGCGGTACGGATCGACCGATCGAGCTGGATGCGGTCCTGCTCAAAGAGATTCTGATCGTCGGCTACCGCCTCCCGAACTACCCGGCGAATCCGCTCTTCCGAAGCCGATCCGGAGACGAGTTCCTGCGGTTGCTCCCCGGCGAGATAGAACTGCAGCGAATCTCCCGATCGTAGCGTGGCAGCCAGGTCGGCAGCCGCGGTACCAAGATCCGACCCATAGTCCGTTCCGCTTCGCGGCTGCAGCAGCGCCGACACCTCCAGCCGTTCCACACTCTGCCCGCTGGACTCTACCGCGATTTCGGTGGCAGGCACGCCATCTTCGGAAACGATGAAGTTTTGCTCAGTAAGCCCCACCAGGGGATTTCCATCGCGGTCATGCACCGCCACCTGCAGTGCAATCCGAGGAAACTCCCGGGTAATGATCCGTTCGATCTGTACGTCTAGGCCGCTGTAGAGCGCACCCTCCGGCTCAAAAATCGCTACTTCGTCGGCGTCAAAATCGGTGACGATCACGCGGCCGTTGGCATCGCGGACAGCTGAGATGACCCGGGTCCGCTCAGCATCATCGATGAGCGATTCCACCGTCTCCGAATCGGGATCAAAGAGGAGTACCTGCCGGCCGGCAGCGATCAGTAGGTATTGATCGTCATACCACGCCAGGTCCTCCACCACCGCCCCGTTGATACTGTTCTCCGCGGCGTCATCTTCGGTCAGGGGAAGATCGATCCGTTGCAGGTGGTTGCCGCTCTCGTCAAAGAGGTGGAGCGCCACCCCCTCATCATCACGATCAGCCACGTATACGACCTGATCCCGAACGGCGATACCGGAGGGGTGCTGTAGCCCGTCAAAGAAACTGGAGGGGGTGCCGATCGTCTGCAGAAACTCACCCTCAACCGTGAACTTGCTCACCCGGCGGTTTCCCCACTCCGTGACGTACAAGAACTCTCCCTGATCGATTGCGATGAACTGCGGTCCCAGCAGTTGGCCTTCTCCCAGTCCGGTACCGCCGAACATGAACTCTTTGCCGAATCCCTGCCCCAGGATGGAAATGCGGTCCGCCCCATATTCAGTTACGAACAGTGATCCTTCATGATAGACCAGATCAAAGGGACGGTTGAGTCCGGAGAGGCCGCCACTGATACGCTCGCGTACGCGACCGTTGGGAGTGATGCGCAGAATCTCCTGGGTGCCCAGGGAGACTACAAACATATCTCCCCGATCATCGGTATCGATACCGGCAGGACGCTGGAAGAGGCGCCGTTCTCCGGATCGCGACTCAATCAGTTGTGAACGCGCCAGTGTCAGGTCTCGTTCCTGGAACGGCATCACTCCCTGACGGTAGTTCATCGTATCTAACAGCGAGAGCAGGTAGGCACCGGCTCCACCCTCTTCCGCTACGATCTCCCACTCCGCCATGGCCGCATCTTCCAGCCCACTGCGATAGTATGCACGGCCCAGCCACTCGCGAATGGTGAGGTTGTCTGGAGTAAACGCCAGTGCCCGGGTAAACGCTACGATTGCATCGTTGAAGCGGGAGGCGTGATACACCTGGACGCCGAAGCGGAACTCCTCCCGGGCATTGGCGTCATCAAGATCGATCGGCTGCGCCGTCAGGGAGGCGGCGATTCCCAGGAGAACCAGAGACGCTATAGCCAGCCGCCACAGCCTGGTGGGGCGTCCGCCGCTCATACCTGGACTCCCGCTTCCCGCAGCAGTTCCTTGTAGTGATCAACGATCTCCGCCCGACCGTGCGAGAGGCGCACCGCCTGCTCGTACAGTTCCTTGGCGCGCTGCAACTGACCTCGGCGCCGATACACCAACGCTAAGGAATCCAGATAGGCGGCGTTCTGGGGAAACCGTTCCACCGCCCGGCGGCAATAGCGCTCGGCGATATCCACCTGCACCCCGTTTTCCGCGAGGATGTACCCTAAGGAGTTGAGAGCATTGGCGTTGTCCGGATCTATCTTGAGCGCCTTTTCCAGATTGGCGATCGCCGGAGCAGTTTTGCCCTGGGCGTAGACCGCATAGGCCAGCGCGGCGTAAACCTTTGCCGATTCGTACCCATCTTCCAAAAGACGGTTGAGTTCGAACTCCGCCAGCCGATGGCGACCGGTGACGGCGTAGATATAGCCCATGATCATGCGGCTCTGGTAGATATGGAGAAAGCCGATGTCGGAGTTGACCACCTGCTCCAAGTACAGCAGCGCCTCATCATGCTGACCGAGGTGGGTGTAACAGAGTCCCAGATAGTAGCTGAGCGTCGACTGCTCGTCCTCAGCTACCTCTGCGGCGAGGAGCGCGTTGAGCGCCTCCTGATACTTCTTCTGCCGGTAGAGCCGGATGCCTTCTTTCATTGCTCCCGAACAAACGACATGCTGCGGTAGTTAGCCTCCACAGCGTGATTAACCGGGTTCAACATGATCGGACTCACTGAGACCAGACCATGTTCCACCGCATGCCAGTCGGTACCGGCCTCGATTGTGGCCTCCGCCGGTTTCCCGTCTACAAAATAATATGTCCCTCCCCGGGGAGGTTCAAAGGGCAATAGTACATCATCATAGCGCCGCATCGCCGGCGTGGTGATCGCCGTACCGCGCGGTTCCGCAAGATTGGGAGCGTTCACGTTGATGAAGTGATCCTCGTTCCACAGCTCCAGCAATTCATCGAGGTGTTTTGCCACAAACTGCGCCACCGGCGCAAAATGGAACGGAGCATGAAAGCTATTCAGCGATACGGCGATGCCCGGAATCGAGCGGTACGCCGCCTGCCGCGCCGCGGCGCAGGTACCGGAGTACACGATGTCCGATCCCAGGTTCGGTCCGATATTGATACCTGATACGACTACTTCCGGCATCACCGGAATCGCCCCGCGGGTGGCAAGAATCACACAGTCCGCCGGGGTCCCACTGCTGGCATAGCTACGCTCATCCACCTGGGTGCAACGGATCGGTTCGGAGATGGTAATACTATTGGAATAGCCGCTCCGCTCTCCGTCGGGAGCAACGGTCCACACATCGTGGTATTTGGAGAACTCCTCTTGTAACGCCGCCAGGCCGGGGCTGTAGATACCATCATCGTTAGTCAGGAGAATAGTCACATCGAGACTGTAGCACCGGGGGTAAGGCCTGTCAAAGCCTGCGCCGGTACGCTACAATGCGCGCCTGATGAATGTAGCGCTTGTTCTGGCGTCGGCCGTGATGCTTCCCGCCGCTCTTCCCAATGAGTTTCTTCCCTGGGGCGCCACCCTCCCCGGTTTAGTGGCGCTGGTAGCGGCCTTTCTGGCGATCTATGGAACCTCCTCCCGGAAGAGCGCATCCCGCCTGGGCCTGCTCTTCGGTGTGGTGAGTACGGCGATCGGCAACTACTGGCTTGCGTTCTTCGGCGAGTTCTCGGTGTGGACAATCGGCGGAACGATCCTTGGCTACGCCGGCTACAACTACATGCTCTTCGGCTTTCTCCATTTTCTGGCTCATGGGGGATACGCCGCGACCCACCTGCGGACCACACCCATGGCCATGTGGATGATGCCCAGGTGGACGATGCCCACGGCCATGTGGACGATGCCCGCGTGGACGATGCGCCCCCTGGTGATCGCCGTGGCCTGGACCGCCTATGAGTATCTGAAATCGGTGGGATTTCTCGGCTATCCCTGGGGCTTGATCGCCTATCCGGTGGCCAAGGGCGAGCTTATGGCACAGATTGCCGAGATCACCGGCGTCTGGGGCCTATCGTTTCTCGGGGCCTACGCGAACGCCGCGATCGCCGAGGCGTTCTACCGGTTCCCCGGCGGGCTGCCGGGGCGGGGCGCGCTCGGCGGGCCTCGCGAGCTTCGGTGGCGTACCGCCGGCGGCAGGTCTTCGACGTACCGCGGTCTGCGGGAGCATCGCGATGTTTCGGTCCACCATCTGGGGACGGTGGCGCTTCTGGCGGTGGTGGCTCTGGGATTTGGGGCGTGGCAACGGCCCGGCGTGGTCCCCACGGAGACGCGCTCTATGCTCCTGGTGCAGCAGAACGTAGATAGCTGGGCGCCGGGCCGCTTCTCCGATGCTTTGGCCCGCGCCCAGGAACTCACCCTCAACGGACTCGCTGCATCGCCGGAGCGTTCCCGGGAGGTGGACGCGGTGGTGTGGAGCGAGACGGCTCTGAGAAGACCATACGACCGGGAGGATTCCTTCTTTGCTACGGAACCGCGGGAACTGCCGTTTCGGCAGTTTCTCCAGTTGATTCGGGTGCCGCTGGTAACGGGGGCCCCCATGCCCCAGGGATCTACAGGGGATGCTACAAACAGCGCGTTGATCATCGCCCCATCCGGAGAGCTCCTGGGGGAGTACGGCAAGCAACAGCTGGTTCCCTTTGCCGAATCGATACCGTTTTGGCACGTACCCGCCGTACAGGATTTCTTCCGCAACTCGATAGGCATCTACGGCACCTGGGTCCCCGGCACGCACAGCCGGCCCCTCCCCTTGCCGCTGCGCGATGGAACAACCCTCATGGTGGGAACCCCGATCTGCTTTGAAGACGGCTTCGGATGGGTGCCGCGCCGGATGGTGAACAACGGGGCTGAGGTGTTAATCAACCTCACCAATAACTCCTGGAGCCGTCAGAACTCCGCCCAGACACAACATTTTGTCGCCGCCCGATTGCGCAGTATCGAGCTGCGGACCACCCTCGTGCGGGGAACCAACAGTGGCCTCTCCACCGTGGTGGACGCCCGGGGAAACACCACCGAAAGCCTTCCCATGTTTCAGGGAGCGGCGGAGATCGTGACCGTTCCGCTGTATCCACAACGGTGGACGCTCTATCGCGCCTGGGGTGACTGGCTGGGAATTATGGCGGTACTGGTTACGATGGCGCTGGTGATCGGCACGTGGTGGCGATCCGAGCGTGCGATCCGCTGTGCGTAATCCGCGGTGCGTGATCCGCGGTGCGGCAGCGGTACCCGGTACGGTAGCGGTCCGCAGCAGAGCATAAAAAAGACCACCCGCAGGGTGGTCTGATTCATCACCGGCTGAAGCGCTGCCGCTCAGCCTTTGATGTTGTACTTGCGGCGGAACCGCTCCACTCGACCGGCGGTATCAACAAGCTTCTGCTTACCGGTATAGAAGGGATGCGACGCACTCGAGATTTCCACGTCAAACACGGGATACTCGTTGCCGTCTTCGTACTTCACCGTTTCTTTCGCCTCAACGGTACTGCGAGTCAAAAACATCGTTCCACTGGCCGTATCACGAAATACAACCGGACGATAGTTGGGATGAATGTTCTCTCTCATACTAATTTCAGCCTCCGCGCTCTCATTTCAGCCTCAATCGGCACCGCTTGTGTTCATCGATTGCAGGAAGTCCGCATTATTCTTGGCTTTCTTCATCCTGTCAAGGATCAGTTCCAGCACTTCCACGTCATCCATGGGGTTTACCACTTTTCGCAGCACCCACATCTTCCGCAGTTCTTCATCAGTGAGGAGCAGGTCCTCTCGCCGCGTTCCGGACTTCTTGATGTTAATCGCCGGGTAGATCCGCCGGTCCGACAAGCGCCGATCCAGGATGATTTCCATGTTACCGGTTCCCTTGAACTCTTCGAAAATCACCTCATCCATGCGGCTTCCCGTCTCAATCAGAGCGGTAGCCACTACCGTCAGGCTTCCGCCGTCTTCAATGTTGCGCGCCGCGCCAAAGAACCGCTTTGGCTTATGCAGGGCGTTGGAGTCGACACCACCGGAAAGGATCTTCCCTGAGGTGGGAACCGTCTGGTTGTACGCCCGGGCAAGACGGGTGATCGAATCTAACAGGATCACCACATCCTTCTTATGCTCTACCAGCCGGCGACTCTTCTCCAGAACCATTTCGGCGACCTGCACATGCCGCTGTGCCTGCTCGTCAAAGGTTGAGGCTACAACCTCAGCTTTGACGTTGCGCTCCATGTCGGTAACTTCTTCCGGTCGTTCATCGATGAGCAGGACGATCAGGTAGACCTCAGGATGGTTCTCGGTGATCGCGTTTGCAATCTTCTGCAGAATCACCGTCTTACCGGTACGCGGCGGAGACACGATCAGTCCCCGCTGTCCCTTTCCAATGGGACAGAAGAGATTGATCATCCGGGTAGCCGGATCACCACTGCGTGTTTCCATATCCAGCCGCTCATCAGGATACAGCGGCGTAAGGTTATCAAAGGGAATTCGCGTCTGCGCCACGGACGGGTGGTCAAAGTTGACGCTTTCCACGCGGAGCATCGCAAAAAACCGCTCCCCCTCTTTCGGCGGGCGAATCTGTCCGTAGACCGTGTCTCCGGTCTTCAGGTTAAACAGACGAATCTGCGAGGGAGAAATGTAGATATCATCCGGGCCGGAGAGGTACGAATTCTGCGGACTGCGAAGAAAACCGTAACCGTCGGGCAGGATCTCCAAGGATCCGTAGGCGTATATCGTGCCGTTGCGCTCGGTATGCGCCTTCAGTACGGCGAAGATTACCTCCTGCTTCTTCAAGGACAGTAGGTTCTCCGAAGCGATACCCATATCCGCGGCGAACTCTCGGAGATGCTTCATATTCATCACCGTGAGCTCGTTGATACTGAGGCTCTTGTCGTCTTTTAGGTGCGAAAAATCGGTAGACATCGCCTGTTGGCCACTCGGTGGGCGACCATCGCTGCCGTCATCGACCTGACCGCGACGCTCCGCCATCTCCGCCGTAACCGTGGGAGGCGCGCCGTCACCGCCGTTTCCGCCTTTATCTCCACCGTTCTCGCCGTCTTTTACAAGAGCTACGCGGACACGCTTTTTTTTGGCTGGCCGTCGGTTGGAAGAGCGTCCTTTACTTCCGCCGTTGCCATTTTTCTTTTCACTGTTGTTGCCGGACGCATTGTCCGAGCTCTGTTGTTCACGGTTGTCTGACATGGATTTCTCCAACCTATATAGGTATCCTACGGCGTGATACGCGAATCCGGTTGAACTCGCAAAGCCTATAAAATATTACCGGGTTGAGGGTAGTGCAGGTTTCTTATTTTAGGTGGTTGCCCACCCAGTGTCAAGCGAATCTGCTCAAGTGCCTGCGGTTACACGTTTCCTTTGAAATTTATTCGTTTGCTTGGCGCCGACCATCAATCATCGGGATTGCTTGTCGCCGCAATTCATCCAAGGGGGCGGAAAACACATCGAGGGACTCACTGTTCCTCAGCATTTCACACCTGCCTTCAAACACCACACCATCTGCGATGCGCACCCGTCCCGCCCGGACATTGCCGTACACAACGCACCCGGGGAGCATTTCTACCTCGTCGCGGGCCTCAATATTCCCATGAACCGTGCCCCCGATGATAATGCGCTCCGCCGAGACATCTGCGCGCACCTGAGCACCATCCTGGATATACAGAAAGCCCTGAGCATCGATTTGCCCTTCGTACTCGCCGCGAACAGTCACTGATCCCTTGAAACGAAGCGTTCCCGAAAATCGAGTGCCGGTACCGAGGCGACTGTCGGTCTGCTCAATCGAGCGCGGATCTATATGGTATGCCATCTGGCAGTGGTACTCCCCATCATTTACTGGTCATGACAAACACCCCGTCCCAATCCTCCGGAGGCGGAGTCTCGACGTAGTGTTTGCAGCGAGCCAGATAGATTTTAGAAGGGCCATCGCTCGGGTCAATCTTAAGCGCCTGAGCAAAGTACTTCTGGGCCTCTTCAAACTGCATGAGCTTGTAGAGCTTTCTCCCCCGGGCAAAAAGGTCCAGAACGCGTTTTTTATCCTCGCTGATCATCCCTTTCCTCCGTGAACGTCATGCAATGACGCCGCCGCATGCTTGCGGAACTTACTTTCCAGGTCCTCTAACGAAAGCTCTTTGGACTTGAGCTCATCACCCTGCGTCTGCAGTTCTGCGACCTCTTCCTCGAGCCCCTCCAGCGTAGCCAGTATTTCGGATGTCTCGCTCATGACCCGTTCCACCAGCTTCTGCACCGCAGCCGTATCGCTTACATCCAAGGTTTCCGCCATCTCCCGGAGCTCGCTGATCGGCGACTTAATATGACCGGTGAAGTAGATGAGTGAGCTGTTAAGCGACTCAGTCAGCGCAAGTCGTCTCTCCCGCCGTACTACCTGCCGTGACAGTTCGCGCTGGCGCAGTACAGCCTGAATGCGGGCCAGCACCTCGGAGAAGTTGAACGGTTTGGTGATATAGTCTTCGATTCCCAGCTCAAAACCTTCGACCTTGTCCTCGACGTCATCCATCGCCGAAAACATAATGATCGCGGTATCACGTACGTCCAGGTAATCTTCGTGCTGTTTAACAAGACGAGTTATCTCCCACCCGGTTTTCCCGGGAAGGATATTGTCCAGAAGGACTACATCTGGGCGGATCTCCACAATTTGATCCAGCGCGGTATCGCCGTCACTGGCGGTGGTAACATCGTACCCTAACCGCGACAGCATGACGTGGAAAAACTCTACATTGATGTGTTCATCGTCAACCACCAGAATCTTTGGTGCTGCTTGTGACATACCGTATTGTCCTATGGGCGTCTTTGCTTTGTCAATTCACGAACTCCTGCGATGTGTCACGCTTCGTATGGCACCGAAGAGCAGACCGCCCCCGGCACTTACGATAAACACGTATGCCAGCCAGTCACCCCAGGCGGTATACACGGTGGAGGCCTCGGTAAAGACCGGGACGTCCCCCGCCAGATATCCTTCCTTGAACGGGGGATACAGGTCCAGAAGCTCTCCGTTGGGATCGATCATCGTGGTCATTCCGCCGTTGGTGCTCCGGACAACGCTGCGTCGATTCTCTACTGCCCGGAAGACGGCCATTCCCATGTGCTGCATCGCAGAAGGTTCCGAGTACGACCAGAGGTCGTTGGTGAGATTCACGATCACCTCCGCCCCCTCCCGGACGAATCCGCGGGAGAGATAGCCAAAGGTATCCTCAAAACAGATCGGCGTGGCAAACTTCACCCCGTTCAGTTCAAATACCGACCAGTCGTCACCCTCTTCCCAGAAGTTGGTATTGTTCTCCACGAGCATTCGGTGGAGCCACGGAAGCTGATCTTCATAGGGAAAGTGCTCGGTAAAGGGTACCAGATGGATCTTGCGATACGTCCCCTGAAGCTCTCCCCCCGCCTCGAAGGTGAGCACCGCATTGTAGTCCACCCGACGGAGCTCGCCCTCGGCGTCACGCCGGAGCTGGCCATCGCTGTTCCCGAGGACGAAGGGAACGTCCTTGCTCTCGAGGTAATCCATCAGTTCTTGAACAAGCTCGTACCGCTCCTGATCGGTGCGGTAGCGCGTGTGGTAATTGATCGACGGAACAAACGATGTCTCGGACCAGATGACCGCGTCGGGATCCGCCTCTTCCAACGCACGATCGCTCTCCCGGATCAGAACCTCCAGGCTGCGCTCGTAGGCCCGAAATCCACCGACCCAGGGATCAACATTCTGCTGTACCAGCGCCAACCGCCACGTAGGTGACTGACTGTAATCCACTGTGGCAAATAGTCCGTACACCACCGCCGCCACCACCAGCACCGCATATCCGATCAGCTCCGGCAGCCGCCACCGCAACACCGCTTTGAGTCGGCGCCAGGAGGCAAACACCTGAACCTGGTGATCGTTAATGATCTGACCCAGGAGGAACGAGGGAATGATCACCATGAAGGAAATGATCCACACGCCGCCGATGTCGGCCAATTGGATGAGCGCCGGTGCCGGAAACAGGGAATACCCCATGATTCCATAGGAATAGCCCAGGTATCCCTGGGTGCGTCCCCATTCGTACGCCATCCACACCAGCGCTTGAATCAGAAACGCCCAGCGTCCGAACAGGCCGTCGGCCAGGCGCAAGAGCGGGAAAACGACAAAAAAATAGCCGGCGTAGATTACCGGCACTATAAAGATCGCTAACGGATGGAAGGTGGCGAGCCAATAATTGAACAGCGCGTACGCGGTAAACCCGTAAAGGGCCCCATACAGCGGGGTAGCCCACCAGGGCATCCGCCGAATTGCCACCACTACGGGAATCAGGGCAAAAAAAGCAACTGGATACGCCCCGAATCGCACCACTACATTCGGGAAGGATACCCAAAAGAGGATCGCGCCTAACAACAACAGACCGGTAGTCTGCAGCTGCCGCAGTACGCGATCACGAATCGTAGCGGTTGAATCGGCTACCATATCACTTGCGGAGCGGCCAGCTGGCTTCTTTTAGCTCTTTACCGGGACGAAAGACCACTACCCCATGGTTCTGAACGGTGACCTGCTCGCCCGTCTTGGGGTTCCGGGCGTGTTGTCGTCCTTTGCGCGTGCGAATCTCAAAGGTACCGAAACCACGGAACTCTACCGCTTTGTCAGTCAGTAAGGCTGACTTTACTTCGCCGAAAAAGGAATCAATGATCGTGTGGATGTCCTTCTTGCTGACATCCACCTCTTCCGAAATGCGCTCAACGATTTCCGCTTTGGTGAGCTTGGAATCCGGCACTGTTCCTCCGAGTTGGGTCAGCTCTGAATGCCGTTGACTTTGAGGGCCATGCGCGACTTTTTCCGCGCTGCCGTGTTCTGATGATACACGCCCTTGCGCGACGCCGAGTCGATCAATGCGGAGTACGCACGAAACTCAGTATCGGCGGTGGCCCGGTCTTGTGAAGAGATCGCGTCAAGTACCCGCTTGGCACTGGTACGGATCTCACTTCGTACAGATTTGTTTTTGATGCGCCGCTTTTCGCTCTGGCGAAATCGCTTAGCGGCAGAACCCTTGACTACCAAAGAATTTATCCTCCTGCTGTAATCTCAATAACAGACGCAGACGGTAGCAGATTACCCGGTAGGTGTCAACGAAGACGGTGCTTAACAGAACGCCGCCGTTTCGATAGGCTACGGTACATCATGCGAACCGGTCTTCTTCTCGTGCTCATCGTCTTACAGCTGTTCTGGTGGGATCTCGCTGATAAGATTCGAATGACGATAAACTGGTCTTGGGCGCGACGAGCGGTGGACCGGAACGTGGCGAACCGCGCGCGGCGGTTGCTTGCCCTAGCCCGGTTCACGATCGGGCTGAGCGTGCGCATGGAAATTGACGAAGACCGGATTCCAGACCGCTTCATGGTGGTCGCCAATCATCAGAGTGCCATCGAGATCGCCGCGATCATGGCGGCGTTTCAGGATCATTCGGTGCGGTTTGTAGCGAAGCGGGAGCTGCGCCGGTGGTTTCCCGCAGTTTCCCGCGTGTTACGCATCCAACGGCACGCGCTGATCAGCCGTCACGGTGATTTTGCTACGGCGATGCAGGAGATAGAACATCTGGGACGGACGTTGCGCCCCGGCGAAGGGGCCGTCATTTTTCCGGAAGGAACCCGCTCCCGTGACGGTCGCGTGCAGACGTTTCACAGTGGTGCCACGCGCCGCCTCGTATCAACCCGACCGCTACCGATGGTGGTGATCGCGGTGGACGGCGGCACCGGCTTCTCCAGACTGGCAGATCTGGCGCGTATGGAACCGGGACATATCTTTCGCCTGAAGATGGTGGCAATTCTTCCACCGGCACAGGGAAAACCCGCGCTCATTGCTCAGCTTCGCGAAGCACAGCATCTGATCGCGCACACAATCGCCCAGTGGCGTGAAGCGGCGGAGGTCTAAGTGCTGGCGGAATTCAGAACGCTTCTCCCTCTGGTGCGCCGCTACAAGTGGCACTACATTATCGGAATAGTCTCACTCATCGTCACCAGCGGGGCGCAACTGCTGATTCCTCAGTTCATTGGGCGCTCGGTGGATATTTTGAGCGAGAATACCGGGGCCGTGGATCGGATCGCGGTGCTCATGGCGGCCATGCTCGGCACCGCACTGGTGATCGCTGCCGGGCGCCTGGGATGGCGATTCTTTATTCACGGCTCCAGCCGCCGCATCGAGACGGAGCTGCGGCGCCAACTGTACGATCACTTGCTGGCACTTCCGCCGTCTTACTATCAGGAGGCCAAAACCGGCGACCTTATGGCTCGCGCCACCAACGATATGAACGCCATTCGGATGGCGGTGGGTATGGCGTTGGTGGCCTTTATCGATGGCCTGTTCATGACCATCGCAATTCTGATTATCCTCATTGGACAGAATCCACGGCTGGCACTCTATACGGTGGCCCCCCTTCCCCTTATTACCGCCACCCTGATCCTGATCGGCAACCGCATTGGTCATCTATTTCGGGACGTGCAGGCGGGGTTTTCGCATATGAGCGACCAGGCACAGGAAGTCCTCAGTGGCATCCGCATCGTGAAGGTGTTTGTCAAGGAGCAGTATTTTCTCAAACGCTTCGCCGATGCCAACGAAACGTACCAGACCCGTAACATGCGGCTGGTTCGTATCTGGGGCCTCTTCTTTCCCTTGGTCACGTTTTTGTCGGGTCTGACGCTGTTGATGTTGCTCTGGTTTGGAGGGCGGGCGCTATTGTCCGGTGAGATCTCCACCGGCGATTTTGTCGCCACCTTGAGCTACCTGCAGATGTTGATCTGGCCGATGATGGGGGCCGGGTTTACCGTGAACATGCTCCAGCGAGGCGCCGCCTCACTGGCTCGCATCAATGAGGTCCTGGATACCCCGCCGGCGCTGGCCTCTCCTCCTGATGGTCGTCGAACTCCCCCTGCCGGCTCTGTGGAGGTCCGCAACGTGACGCTCACCTTCCCCGGCATGGAGCAACCGGTACTGAGAAACGTCAGTTTCACGTTGCCCAAAGGGGAGATGCTGGGCATTCTCGGCCGTACCGGCAGCGGCAAAAGCACGCTGGTAAACCTCCTGCCGCGCCTGATCGAAGCTCCTGAACAGTCGGTATACGTCGATGGCACCGACGTCCGGGAGTACGATCTGGATGCCTTACGGAGTGGGTTCGGTATAGTACCGCAGTCGACGTTTCTGTTTTCGGCCACCGTGGCGGCGAACATCGCCTTTGCCCGGCCGGAAGCCGGCGAAGCCGAGGTGGTCCACGTGGGACGGCTCGCGGCGCTGGATACCGATATCGACGATTTTCCCGATGGGTGGGACACGGTGGTGGGCGAGCGCGGGGTTACGCTTTCCGGGGGCCAGCGCCAGCGGATCGCTATCGCCCGGGCGCTTTTGGCAGATCCGGAGGTGCTGATTCTGGATGATGCGCTCTCCGCCGTAGACACCCGCACTGAAGAACGAATCCTCACCGGAATTCTGGCTGCCCGCCGAGGACGAACAACGGTAATCGTCTCCAATCGCGTGTCCACGCTCCAACAGGCGCACCAAATACTCATCATGGACGATGGCGCGGTCGCTCAGCGCGGCACCCATGCCCAGTTATCTTCAGAACCCGGGCTCTATCGGGAGATTTTCCTGCTGCAGCAGCAGGAGCACGAAAAGGAGCACCTGTGATCGAGCATCCCCACGACGAAAAGGTGATCTCCGGATATGACCCGCAGCTGGTGCGGCGGATCTCCGCCTTCGCCCGTCCCTATCGCAAGCTCATAGGCGCGGCGATGGTGTTTCTCATTATAGCTACGATCGGCGAAGTGTTGATTCCGGTCATGATTCAGCGCACCGTGGACCACGAAATCTTGGACTATTGGGTATCGGTGGATGAGTCACAGCTCGACCGGTTTGGCGAGGTCGACGATGCGGTGGCGATCGGTGACCGGGTGTACCTCAGGGAGGAGGTCCTCGACCGTCTTCCTCGGTCTGAGCGCGAAGATCTGGCTGAAGCGAACCGACTGAATACCACGCGCCTGATCACCGTTCCGCGGGAGGTCTTGCGCACACATCCGGAAATCTCAGATCTCATCGCCGACCAGATTCATGCTGAAGGCGCGGAGGAAGTTGTTTTCCCCGCCACAGTACTGGATGATCTCTCCCAGGAGGAGCGACTGGTGATCCGCGAAGAGAACGTCCGCGGGCTCCAGCGCAACGTCCTTATCTTTCTCGGTATTCTGGTATCAGTACTGATCGCCAGTTTTGGCCAAGTCTATTTGACCGCGTACACCGGTCAGCTGGTTATGAAAGATCTGCGCCTGCGCATTTTTGACCACACGATGCATCAGAAGCTCGGATTCCTTTCCACCCAACCGGTGGGGCGTCTGGTGACCCGCGCTACCAACGACGTACAGACGATTAACGAACTGTTCACCTCGGTACTGGCGGAGCTTACCCGCAACGTCAGCCTTATGGTGGCGGTGGTGATCACGATGTACTCCCTGAACGCGCGGCTGGCAACGATCGTTCTGGCAAGCATGCTTCCGATCGTGGTCATTACGGACATCTTTCGCCGCAAGGCGCGCAATGCGTTTCGGCGCGTCCGAATTGCCGTGAGCAAGGTCAACGCCTATCTCTCGGAGTACATCTCCGGGATCGCCGTGGTGCAACTCTTTGTACAGCAGGACCGCAGCCGGCGAGAGTTCTCAGAGCGCAACGATGAGCTCTTGGGAGCCCATCTGTCGGAGATGCGCATTTTCGCAGTTTTCCGGCCAATCGTCGATTTTATGTCATCGATATCCACAGCGGTGGTCATCTATTTTGGCGCCAGACTCCTGCAGATCGAGCTTGTCTCCCTAGGGGTGCTTATCGCCTACACCAATCTTATCCGCCGGTTCTACATGCCGGTGATGAGTATTTCGGAACAGTTTACGGTGCTCCAGAGCGCCATGGCCGGAGCGGAACGCGTATTCGACCTGTTGGATCAGGACGAGCGAATTCCGGACACCGGAAGCGCCGCCAATGTTCCCGCGGAGGTGCAGGGTACGATCTCCTTCGAAGGAGTCGATTTTTCCTATAAGCCCAACGAACCGGTCCTGCGCAATCTCTCATTTTCGGCGGAGCCCGGGGAGATGATCGCGGTGGTTGGATATACCGGTGCCGGGAAGACGACGATTATCAATCTCCTCACCCGTCTATGGGACGTGGACTCCGGTCACATCACCCTGGATGGCGTGGACATTCGAAGCATTCCGCTGGGAACGTTACGCAAGTCGGTTCAGCAGATTCAACAGGATGTGCACCTCTTCAGTGACTCCATTCGAACCAATATTACCCTCGGCCTGGACGTGCCGGAGGAGCGGATCTGGGAGGCGTGTCGCGCGGTGCAGCTCGCCGACTATCTGGAAACGTTGCCGGAAGGCTTGGAGACGATGGTTCAGGAACGGGGAGCCAACCTTTCCGCCGGTCAGCAACAGCTCATCTCGTTTGCCCGGGCTCTGGTGCACGATCCACCGGTTCTGGTTCTCGATGAGGCGACTTCCAGCATCGACAGCGAAACTGAACAGCGACTCTAGCACGCAGTTACGGCGGTCACCGGCGGGCGCACCTCCCTGGTGATCGCGCACCGTCTTTCGACGATACAACACGCCCATAAGATCATGGTCCTGTCTCACGGAGAACTAGTAGAGATGGGTACTCACCGGGATTTACTGCAGCAGGAGGGGTTGTACGCTACTCTGTACCGACTGCAGTACGAGCAGCAGGGCAGTTCTGGAAATTAACGCACCACTCAGG
>JAWOCO010000406.1:0-8453 GCA_046483765.1 Alkalispirochaeta sp.
GCGTGTCGATTTCTACGCCTCCCAGACGGTTGGACTGATCACCGTCACGGGGATCGTCATCGGCGTCATCGGTCTGGTGGCGGTGAGTCCGCTCCTGCGGTTGCTTCAAGTACCGCCGGAGGCCTACGCGGAGACGGAGATCTATATGCAAATTATCTTCTCCGCGGTGCCGTTTATGTTCTTCTTTTTCGTGCTGCAGGGCGTGCTGCAGGGTGTGGGGGACTCGATTACCGCGCTCTGGGTACAGCTTGCCACGGTGACGTTGAACGGGCTCCTCGATCCGCTGTTGATTTTTGGCATCGGCCCGTTCCCGGCGATGGGAGTTGCCGGTGCCGCAACGGCTACGCTCATCAGCCGCGGGATCTCCGCCGTGGCGATCCTGATTATTCTCTTCCGTGGCGGGCAACGGCTCGCCATTCACCGCCGTGATCTCCGTCCCGATCCCGCTGCCTGGCGGCAGCTCATCGGCATCGGGCTTCCCCTGGCCACCGGACAGGGGATTGCCGCCCTGGGGTTCACCGTGCTGCAAGGCGTGGTCAATGGGTTTGGTGTGGCGGTGATCGCCGCGTTTGGCGTGGGCAATCGGATCATCGGGATGTTCAACATGCCCGCCATCGGCCTTTCCCGCGCCACTGCCGCGCTGGTGGGCCAGGAGTTGGGAGCACGTCGGCCGGAGGGGGCCCGCCATGCACTTCGGGTGAGCATCCTCTCCATGTTGGCCTTTATCGTTCCGGCGATGACCCTCACCTTTTTCTTCGGAAATCTGGTGATGCGGTTCTTCGTGAATGATACGGCGGTGATCGCCCACGGGGCGACCCTGTTCCGGATCGTTTCCGTCTCAGTAGTGCCGTTCACCCTCTTCACGGTGATTAACGGCGCCTTTCAGGGAGGCGGAGACACGCGCCCGGTGATGTACCTGAGCGTGTTGCGTCTGTGGGGTATCCGCGTCCCCCTGGCGATGTACCTTGCCTGGAACCTGGCCTACGGTCCGCCGGGCATCTGGTACGCGATGTTTGTTTCCAACGTGGTCACCGCGGCGCTGGGCTTTGCCATCCTCCGCAGCGGGCGCTGGCTGCGCCACATCGAACTCGCGCCGAGCCGGGAGGCGTAATACGTGGCCGCGGGCGGGATTCCGGCGGTATCTTGTGCTCATGAGTACGCGCACACAACTGGTACTACCTGGTCTGATTCTGGCGCTGAGCCTCCTCACCCTCGGGGCATGCGTCACCGTGGAGTCGGATGTTCCCACCGTCCAGTGGTCGGAGGATGAGACGATTTCCGCGGCAACCGTAGAAACGGTGGCCGGCGGGTTCGACCATCCTTGGGGCGTGGCGTGGTTACCCGATCGTTCCATGCTGATCACCGAGCGCGGCGGCCGGTTGTGGCTCCTCTCGCCCGACGGTGAAACGCGGCAGGAGGTAGGCAATCCGCCACAGGTGTTTACCGGGGGCCAGGCCGGCCTCCTGGATATCTCGGTGGCACCGGACTACGAGAGTTCCGGGTGGATCTACCTGACCTATGCCGCCGGCAGCAGAGACGCCAACCGCACGGAAGTAGCCCGGGCTCGCCTGGATCGCAGCGCTCCCAACGCTCCGCAGCTGGTAGATCGGGAGGTGATTGCAGGGGTTAACGCCTACAAGAGCGGCACGCAGCACTTCGGGTCGCGCATCGCGTGGCTCCCCGACGGCACGCTGCTGGTTTCGATCGGCGATGGTGGCAATCCCCCGCTCCGCTTTGACGGAGGACTCCAGAGAGAGCAGGCTCAGGAAGCAGACACGTTGTTCGGCAGCGTGATTCGGCTCAATCCTGACGGAACCCTCCCGCCCGATGCACAGGACGCATTCTATACGATTGGTCATCGCAACGTTCAGGGTATGGCCGTCGACCCCACCGACGGTACGGTGTGGGTGAGTGAACACGGGTCCCGGGGAGGCGACGAACTCAACCGTCTCATTCCCGGTGAGAACTACGGGTGGCCCGAGGTATCTCACAGTCGCGAGTACCTCCGTGGTACCCCGGTGTCCCGCTTCCAGACGCGTCCTGAATATGCCGACCCCACCCTGGTCTGGATGGAAACGATGGCACCCTCGGGGCTCGCGATCCAGGACGGCACCCTGTATGCCGGTGGTCTGCAGAGCGAGGCGCTCCATGTCGTTACCGTGGCATCCGACGATTCGTTCATGAGTCATCGCGTCCTTCCGATCGGTGCCCGGGTGCGCGATGTGCGGGTAGGCCCGGATGACCGGCTCTACCTGCTCACCGATGAAAGCCCCAATGGGCGCCTGTTGCGCGTCTCCTGGGAATAGCCCGCCTGGCGGCGCCCCGCACATTTATTGCCCGATCTCTGGCGTGCAGCTCTGCAATTTCTTAATATGGAATAAAAGAGCCAGCGCGGGAGGTAGGTATGGGATGCGTAGAGCGCAGCACAACGGCGCGCGTATGGGCGCTACGATCCGGTTGGGCACTGATCCGTGCAGTAGGGAGCGTAGCGATGGTCCTCATCACCGTTATCGCCTGCGACGGCACGACCTACACCTATTCCAACAATTTGGACCCGGAGCGCGATGCCCCCGTGGCAGATGTTTTACCCTACGTGGCAGACCCCGACTTGCAGGATGCAATCCTGGAATCCGTTGGTGGCGTCTCCGATAGATCGAAGTTCGAGGTACGATGGGTAAACGCCGAGTCCTGGCGTGGCTATACCGTACAGCAGCTTTCCGGGTTGGAGTATTTTCCCCGAATCGATGGAGTCGACCTGAGTGGTTCTCAACTGGCCGACCTCTCGGCCGACGTGGAAGTGTTACGCCGACTTCCTGAACTACATGGCGTGAGTCTCAGCGGCGCCGGGCTCATCGATGCAGACGTTGCGCTCCTGACCTCGGTGCCATCCCTGGGCTGGCTTCACGTCGGCGGCAACGACCTCACCATCCTCTCCTTGCAATACGTGGCAGATTCCGGCGTGGACGATATCTTCATCTCTGCCCCAGCACCATCTGAGGGGCTTCCCGGCTACACGCCGGAGGCCGCCAACGTTCTGGATGATTTTGCTACGGTCGGGCTCGATAGTAAGCTTGATGGTCTCGGGCTGGAAGGATTTGATCTCTCGGCCCCCGGCGCGCTCGATGGACTGGCAAACATGCCACGCCTATGGCAGCTCCGCCTTTTCCAGGCGCAACTTACCTCCGTGGTGCCGATAAACGACTACGTGCAGAATCATCACCGTGCTGATGGGCTTCACCTGGGGCTTAACAACAATCCTATCCCGGCGGCCGAGCTTGCCACCTTGGACCTTCAGCGGATCACCAGCTTGGAACTGGGATACATGGGTGATGGGACGCTCCTCACCGCGGTCCCCGCATTTTCCTCACCCGCCCCGAATCTGTACGAAGTTAGCCTGCAGGACAACTGGGATCTGACCGATCTCACGGGGCTCAGGATGCTCCTGGAAGCGGGAACACCGGTGGAACACGTAAATCTATCAAACACTGCCATCACCGACGTAACCGACCTGCTCCAAGGCGGCGAACTCCGCCGGATCTACTTGACGGATATCGGCGACGAAGCCTTAGGGGAAACGCTGGCCAATGTACAGCGTCTGGCAGAGCTGCCACACCTGGAGCATCTGCAACTGTTCAACACGGTGTTGGCGGACGAGGCGTTGGTTCGTCAGGCGTTTGATGGCAACCCCAACGTGTGGGTGGGATATCCTGATGGAAGCGTTAACGAGCCGTGATGCGTCGTTCTTCGCTGACCGATCTTCACAACGGGTGGGAACGGTAAAAATTCGACGATCGGCGGGAATAGCGCTATGCTTGCCGCCGGGGAGTATCCATGGAATGGTTGTGCGCGGTCGGTGGCATACGCAGTGGTGAAGATCTTGGCAACGCCTACGCCACGATCCGGGAGCTGATCATAGATCCCCCGGATCCGGTGCGTCATGTCACGATCAAGCGTCTCACGATCTCCCACAACCCGGATAAAGACACCTGTTCTATCTGCATCCACAGCCTGGCAGTTCCTCCCGACATAGACCAACTGGCGCAGCTGGTCTCAATGCTGATACATGATTATCACGTTCACGTGTGGGCCATGGGGCCGGAGCTTTCCACGATCACGCTCTCGCGCTTTCGAGACGGTGTCCCGATCGGATCAAAACGTCTCAAGGTGGAATCAATCAATCCTGACCGGCTCTTCGGTGATGTCGTCATTCGTGTTTCCGCGATGGAAGTGACACACCTGCCCCCGGCGCGACTGCTGGAGCGCGTCGGCACCGCCTTCAGCGTCACGGAGTAGCTAACCGGGGGGCCATGGCCCTGGTCTGGCTGAGAATCGCACCAATTGCCGGATGTTCCCGACAGAATTTGTTGCGTGGATGCACTATCTGCATGTATCATTCAGGCATTTATGAAACCGATGAAAAAAAGTCTCAATATTCGCACCAAGCTGATCCTCAGCTTTACCACTGTGCTCCTCCTGATGATCGGCGTTGCCGTGGTGGGTGTCGTACGGGTGTCCCAAATTAGAGCTGGTCTCTCTACGATTAATGACGTGAATGCGGTAAAACAGCGCTACGCAATTAACTTTCGCGGCAGCGTTCACGATCGTTCCATCGCAATCAGGGATGTGGTCCTTGCAGAGGACCAGCCAGAGCTCCGTCAGGATGCACTCACCGAGATTCGTGAGTTGGAAGAGTTCTATCGGGAGTCTGCCACACCGCTGAATGAGATCTTTGAAATGCGCGACGATATCACCGACCAGGAACGAGAGTTACGCGCCACCATCGACGCGGTGGAGCGCGAGACGCGACCCATCGTGGAAGATGTGATCTCCCTCAGTACCATGGGGCGCTTTGATGCGGCGCGGACGGTAGTCTTGGAGCGCGCCCGCCCCCTTTTCGTGGAATGGCTGGCGGCAATTAACGCATTTATCGATTTCCAGGAAGCAGAGAATACCCGAATTGCCGATCAGACGCGAAATATCGCGCGCAGTTTCGCACAGCTCATGCTCTTCACCACCGGTGCCGCGGTGCTCGCAGGGTTTCTTCTAAGTTTCTGGACGCTGCGTTCCATTAGACCGTTGCACGCGATCCGCACCGCTCTCAACGACATCGCCCGCGGGGATGGAGATCTCACGCGCGCGCTCGATGAGTCGCGCTCCGATGAGGTAGGTCAAGTGGCCCGTGAGTTCAATGGGTTCGTCTTGAGTATGCGTGAGATTATTACCGCAGTTCGAGATAGCGTGGGCACACTCTCTGCGGTGAGTCAGGGGCTGTCCACTAACATGGAGCAGACCTCTGAAGCGGTGCAGAGTCTCAACCGCAATATCGAGTCCGTTCGCGCACAGATTACCGATACACAGGCACCGGAGGTTACGGACGTCTCCTCTACCGTAGCTGAAATCGATGAGTCGATCCGCGCCCTTTCCCACGCGATCGAGCGGCAGGCCGACACCATTGACAACAGTTCCGCCGCGCTAGAGCAGATGATTGCTAACGTGTCGTCGGTGACTCAGACCCTGGAAAAAAGCGCCGAGCAAATGACCCATCTCGAATCGGTCTCGGCCCACGGGTTTGAACTGCTGGAAGAGGTAAGTCGCATGGTAGACGAAATCTCAGAGCAGTCTCAGGGCATGGGTGAGGCAAATGAAGTCATCAATAACATCGCGGCGCAGACCAATCTTCTCGCCATGAACGCCGCAATCGAGGCCGCCCACGCCGGCGATGCAGGACGGGGATTTGCAGTTGTCGCCGAAGAAATCAGGAATCTGGCCGAGAATAGCGCCGAGCAATCGACGTCGATCTCAGGCGTCCTCAAAAACCTGCAAGAATCGATTCACGCCGTCGTAGGACGCACCACCGATGCGGGGCACGCCTTTGAAGACGTGCGTACCGCGATCGACACCGTCTCACACCTGAACAGTACGATTAAGAATGCCATGGATGAGCAAACGGTGGGAAACCAACAACTGCTGGAGTCCTTCGAGCTTATCACGGAGCTTACTGGAGAAGTGCGCCAAGGCGGCCACGCGATGAGTGAAGGAAGCGCGCGCATCCGCGAGAAAATGGGGAACCTCGTGCAGACAACGCACGCGATAGAGGAAAACGCCGCCGCCATGAGCACGGACACCTCCGATATTGGCGCATCCGTGCAACACGTGGTGGAGCTCACACAGGAGACCCAGAGTGAAGTGCAGACGGTAGAGCGAACGGTCGCCCGGTTCCGCTTGGAGTAGGCGCAAGACAATGGACCGGGGGCACCACGAACAAGAAGGCTTCACACAACACCGGTTCAGGTAGACAGGGACCGTTACGAGGCCATAATCGTACAGGGTTAAGGACCACCGAATGGCGGATGAACTGCTGGGGCCGCAGGAGCAGCCACAGGGGTCCACTACGATGGATACCTCCATTACACGGTTACCCCTCTCGCGCCGCGAGAAAGAGATCGTGGCGTGCATTCTCAACGTCAACTCAAAGATGGGACTCACCAGACGGGTACTTTTTCCCGATACGCCATTAGAACTTTGGCCCCCTGATGTCGATGGTGCCCTGGGGCCAGTCGCTCCGGGCAAGGGGGCGCCAGAGGAACGCGCCACTCTCGCGGCCGTCGAAGCGCTTCGTGTGCCAGGTGTCCTCGGCGTCATCGGTATCGTCGGTGTCATCGAGGAAATAGACAGGATTATCGGCGAAGAGATACCCGCTGGAGCGATACACCTCCGGTTTGCCGAAGAGCGCAGCGAACTCGAATCCCATTTCTTCCAACGCCGCATGAGCGACTCCGAGAAGCTCTTTCACGTGACCCATCCCGCGGGCAGCAGGATGAACACAGACTTCCGCGATTCCAGCAACACGCATCGTGTGAGGCGTGGAGTCTCTCTCGGCGGGCAGACCCTCCCTTTCGGACTGAACGATGAACGTCTTGTCGTGAACCGCCACCTGGGCGACGAGATCACCTCCGGTGGTGCGCATGAGCCAGCGATAGGCCGGTTGTTCTTTCCAGTAGCGTCGTTGGCGAAAGACGTGGTCCTGGGGGCGGGTGAAACAGACCGACAGCAGCGACCGGAGTTCCCGGTCGAGAGCTTCATCCACATCTTGATCCGCTATGTGTTCGATTGGGAGGCGTGCCATATAGGTGATTACGGTATTCCGTCCGGAGCGGTGGATACAAGTACCATCAGGAAACGACGAGACCACTGTTGGTGCGTTTTGTGCCACAGTCATAGCTGATTTCTGGACTAAAGTATGATAGGTTACTGATAAGGTATGACTCAGTGATACCGATATAGGTAATGACGTGAAGTAAAAATGTCGGAGTTCAGTATGAAAAGAAATTTTGGTCCTGTTCGCGCGCTGACGGTGCTTGGGGTGATAGCCGTGCTCTCGGCGTGCACCGCGCCCTATGCCCCGCCCGGTGGATTGTCGGATGTTTTGGGAGATCGCGGGGGGCTCCGCTTCTCCCGATTGGATGGCACGCTCTCCTCCGGGGAGTCGGTGTTCTCAGCGCAAACCGCCCTCCCCCAGATGAGCTACGACGAGATTGCTGTCTTGCGGATCCTGCTCCAGGACGGCCCCGACGGGAGTGACCCACGCGACGTAACGATCCAGGATCCCGAAATCGACAGTAGCGGTCTCCTTGCTACCCCAATCGAAATAGAAGATCTGATCCCCGGAGAGTGGACGCTGATCGTCGAGGCGTGGAATGCGCAGCCCGATTCCGACGGCGCGGGAGTGATTCTTCGCGGCAGCTCCGATATCACCATCGACGCCGGAACCTTCGCGGACGCAAATGGTGTCGTGGTGGAGCCGGTGGACACGGGGGACTCAGGAGCGTGGGAGTTCACCGTTACCTGGCCCGAGGAGAGTACGGCGACGTATCCCCTCACCGACGTGGTCGATGAGATCGCTTATCGGGTGGATGACGGGGCATGGCAGACGGTTGCGGCGGTGGATAGCGCCGCAGACGGGGTGTACGAGCAGACGATCGGCGAGGTGGATGTCGCGCCAGGTACGTATCAGATCGCCGTAGAACTTCGAGCCACTACCAAGGCCGCGCCCTACGACGTGGTGGCGCGCTACGATTCGATTTATCGCGTCTATTCGAACATAACAACCCGCCTAACCGAGAACTTGACCAGCGACGATTTTGCCTACGGTGGGGGCGCGCGGTTGGAGATTTCAATTGAGCTTCCCCAGGACCTGGAGGGCTTTTTCGCGGACGCCCCGGAATCGTCGGTGATCGCGGGAGAGCCGTATACGATCGATGCAGGAACACTAGGAGATTCCACCGTAGATTCCTACACGTGGCGCGTGGACTTCGCAGAGGTTGCCTCCGGTCCCGACGAGACAACTTTGGAAATCACCCCTGATCCTGATCAGGCGGGACAGGTGCTTCTGATTGTCCTGGTGGTAGAAGTTGATGGCAGCCTGTACTCCGGCGAACATCGCGTACGGATTC
>JAWOCO010000278.1:0-2797 GCA_046483765.1 Alkalispirochaeta sp.
TTCGGGTGCCTTATGCATGGTGACTGTGAAGTGGCGTGTCCCTTCGATGCGATCTCGATGAACCCCGAAACGGGTCTTCCGGAGGTGGATCAGGAGAAATGCACCAGCTGCGGTGCCTGTGTGGAAGCGTGCCCCCGCAATCTGTTTGAGATCCGGCCGGTGGGTCGTCGCGACCGCCGGGTGTGGGTGAACTGCCGCAATACCGAACCGGCGGTGGCCGCCAAGAAGAACTGTTCCGTGGCGTGCATCGCCTGCGGGCTGTGCAAGAAGACCTGCGACGACATCGTGCAGGCGATTACGATCGAAAACAACTTGGCCTATATCGATCACGACAAATGCATCGCCTGCGGCAAGTGCGTCACCGTGTGTCCCACCAACGCGATCGCCGCCACCTTTGAGCCGCCCAAGCCCAAACCCAAGAAGAAGGAGACGGAACCCGCCGCCGGCTGAGTGGGGTGGGAGAGCAGCATATGCAACACAAGAAGACGTTTGCTATCGGCGGGATTCATCCCCCGGAAAATAAGCTCACCGCCGACAAGGCGATTGAGGACCTGGCGCTGCCGAAGCAGGTGGCGATCCCCGTATCCCAGCACATCGGGAAACCCGCGGAAATCGTGGTGGAGCGCGGGACCGAGGTACAAGTGGGAACCCTGCTGGCTAAGGCCGCGGGATTTATCTCCGCCCCGGTGCACTCCAGCGTCTCCGGCAAGGTGAAAAAGATCGACACCGTGGTTGATGCCCAGGGGTATCGCCGACAGGCGGTGCTGATCACCGTGGACGGTGACGAGTGGGAGGCGGAGATCGACGCCGGCACGGATCTGATATCTACTATTGACGTGGATGGACCTACCATCGTGGAGCGCATCGCTGAAGGCGGCATCGTCGGCGCCGGCGGGGCCACCTTTCCTACGGCGGTGAAGTTCTCCATCCCCGAAGGGAAGAGCGTGGATACGCTGCTGATCAACGGGGTGGAGTGTGAGCCGTATCTTACCGCGGACCATCGGCTCATGCTGGAAAACGCCGACGAACTGATCGTGGGAACGCGCTTGCTCATGAAGGCGATTGGCGTAAGCCGCGCCTGGATCGGCATCGAAGGCAACAAGCCCGATGCCATCGAGCACCTTGCCACGCGCCTGTCTGAGCTCTCTGCTGCCGGGGAGATCCCCGAGGGCACCATCGAGGTGCTGCCTTTGGAGGTGAAGTATCCGCAGGGTGGTGAGAAGCAACTCATTCAGGCCGCCACCGGCCGGGAAGTGCCCAGCGGCAAGCTGCCGCTGGACGTGGGCTGCGTGGTGAGCAACGTGAGCACCGCCATCGCGGTGTACTACGCGGTTCAGAAGCGACGTCCCTTTATCGAACGCATCGTTACCGTCACCGGCAAGGAGCTGGTGGCCGGCGGCGGCGGGGGCAACTACCGCGTCCGGATCGGCACGCCGGTGAGCGCCCTGGTGGAGGCCGCCGGTGGTATGCCGGAGGAAACCGCCAAGGTGGTGATGGGAGGCCCCATGACCGGCAAGGCGATTACCAGTTTTGAGGTACCGATCACCAAGGGCTCCGGGGGCATCATCTTCATGAGTGCCGCCGATGCTCGGCGGAACACGGTGACTAACTGCATCCGCTGTTCCCGGTGCGTTTCTTCCTGTCCCATGGGATTGGAACCGTACCTCCTGGAAAAGCTGGTGCAAGCGGAAAAATGGGAAGATGCCGAACGAGAGGGCATCATGGACTGTATCGAATGCGGAAGTTGCAACTTTGCGTGTCCCTCCAACCGGCCGATCCTCGATTGGCTGCGGCTTGGCAAGGGGCAGGTGGGAGCGCTGCGACGAAGCCGGGCCACTGCCCGGGCGGGAAAGTGAGCTGATATGAGTACACAGGCAACGGACCAGTCCCTGGTCGTGGCCCTGCCACCCCACGAGCGAAGCGATCTTTCTGTATCGCGCATTATGTGGACGGTGGCATTGGCCCTGATACCCACCACCCTGGTGGGAGTGTGGTTTTATGGAATTCGGGCCGCTCTGGTGACCTTGGTCGCCGTGGGGGCCAGCGTGGCGGTGGAGCACTTCGTGGTGCGCTACATGTTCCGCCGCGACACCACCACCGTCACCGACGGATCCGCGGTGGTCACGGGAATGCTCCTGGCGTTTAACGTGCCCGCCAGCGTGCCGCTATGGCAGATCGCGGTGGGCGCGATTGTAGCGATCGGGGTCGGCAAGATGGCGTTTGGCGGTATCGGCAATAACCCCTTCAACCCGGCGTTGGTGGGGCGGGCGTTCATGCTGATCTCCTTTCCGGTAGACATGACCACCTGGCCGGTTCCCGGAAGTCAGGGGTTCTTCGCGTGGAACCTGGATGCGGTCACCGCGGCAACCCCGCTGGGACTGGTAAAAGAGGCCGGTAGCGGCGGACTGAGTAACGTGGCGGCGGATCTCCCCTCCTACAGCAGTCTGTTTTTAGGAAACATCGGTGGTTGTATCGGTGAGGCCAGCGCCCTGGCGGTTATCCTGGGCGGGCTGTATCTGATCTGGAAAGGGTATATCGCCTGGCAAGTGCCGGTGGCATTTCTCGCGGCCCTGGGCGCCGTTACCGGCATTGCCTGGGCGGTGGATCCCTCCACTTATGTGGATCCGCTCTACCACATCCTCGCCGGAGGCGCGATGCTGGGAGCGGTGTTCATGGTGACCGATATGACCACCAGTCCCATGTCCCTCACCGGCCGTTTGGTATTCGCCGCGGGAGCCGGCGTGCTTACCGGCCTGATCCGCCTCTTTGGTGGATTTCCAGAAGGGGTGAGTTATTC
>JAWOCO010000310.1:0-4479 GCA_046483765.1 Alkalispirochaeta sp.
GCCGGTCAAGATCGAATCGACTGAACGTAGGTTGGCTCCCAGCTCTTCACCGTCCAGCGCTACCCGGTACGGTGGGGGCTCCCCGCTGCCGTCATACTCCGGGGTGATTCGGATACCGCCAAAGGCTACGCGGCGCCCGGCAAATCCCGAGAGTACGTCCGCGGCGAGCTCGTCGGTGACGGTGAATACGCCGAAGAGACTCTGCGGCGTGCGTTCTTCCTGCACGGTGATCTCTCCCGAGAGCCGGTCGTAAACTCCCAGACGGATGCGGGGCAACTCCTCTCCGGAGGAGGGCAGCACCTCACCAAATACGAGGTTCTCCACCGCCAGCTCCTCGGCCATGGCGGCCAGCGCCTCCCGGCGCGCGAGGGGATCGGTGGGAAGCGGGCGGTGCTCCGTTGCTCCCGGCCCGGGCGGAGGCGCCTCGTCCTGCGCCGTGGGCTCTGCGGGTTCACCCTGAGAAATCTCGTAGTCTCCCAGCAAGCGCAGTGTGAGTGAGACGGTGCCGGTGACCGTGGTGGCCACCGCATCGAACTGCGCCTGATCACTACGGTTGACCACCGGCAACACGTGGACCCGAATCTCACCGGGCGCAGAGCTCTGCGCGCCAAGAAACGATGTCGCCGTGGGGAGCAGGACGATGAGGAGAATGAGTGATTTCATGATCTACACCTTGCAACAAGCATAGGACTGGTTGGTGCGAGGTGCAAATTCAGTGAGCAATCACGGACGCCACCCTACCCTCGGCCTTCCCCGCTGACGGGAAATAGGGCGAAATTCACCGGTCCCAGGCCTTTCCGGTGGTACGCAAAAGCATAATACTTTAGATACGTATGGCTATTGGATGGAAAGCCACAACGACTACCCTCCTCCTGGGGGTCTTCCTTTTCCTGCCGCTGTCCACCGCCTCCGCTCAGGACGCGCTACTCCTCCCGATCCACGGTCCCATCGGCCGCTTTCAGACGGTCATGGTGCAACGCGCCGTCGAGCAGGCGCGGGAGGGCGAACACTCCCACCTCATTATCGATATCGATACCTTTGGCGGGCGCGTGGACGCGGCATTGGAAATCGCCGGCACCCTGGGCAGCACTCCGGAGCTGACCACCGTGGCGTTCGTGGGTAACTCTCCCGATACCCGTGGGGTGAGCTGGTCCGCCGGGGCACTGATCGCGCTTGCTACCAATGAGATCTATATGGCCCCCGGTACCTCAATCGGTGCGGCGGCGCCGGTGATGCAGGGCGCGCAAGGCTCTGAGCCGGCTGATGAAAAGACGGTGAGCGCGGTCCGCGCCCAAATGGCGGCGCTGGCCGAGCGCAACGGCCACCCGCCGGCGGTGGCCCGGGCGATGGTGGACGCCGCGGAGGTGCTGGTGGCGGCGGAAGTTGACGGCGAACTGCAGCTGCTCACGGAAGCGGAGGCTACCTCGATCGAGTCCCGCGGAGAGCAATCGATCGATATCCTCGAAACGGTCTCGGAGGAGGGGAAACTGCTCGCCCTCACCGCCGGTGAGATGGAGCGCTACGGCATCTCCCGGGGCTCCCCCCGGACGCCGCAGGAGCTGATCGACGTGTTGGGAGTGGAGGGGTTTACGCGCATCGAGGCCACCTCCACCGACCGGGCGGTGTCGGTACTCACCGGAACCGGCTTTACCACGCTGCTAATCCTGGCGGGACTGGTGGCGCTGTTCTTGGAGGTCACCAGTCCCGGCTTCGGCGTGCCTGGGGCGGTGGCGCTTACCGCCTTTGCCACCCTCTTCGCCTCCAACTTGCTACTCGGCAGGGTGGGCTCGCTGGAGATTCTGCTCTTCGTGATCGGGGTAGGACTGCTGGTCTTCGAGCTCTTCGTCCTTCCCGGCTTCGGGGTGGCCGGCATTTCCGGGCTGGTGGCGATGGGGATCGGCCTGGTGCTCTCGCTCCAGCGCTTTGTGGTCCCGGAGTACGACTACCAGTGGAATATCTTAGGCCGCAACGTGCTGGTGGTGGGGGGCACCGTGATCACCGCCGTCCTGGTCTCGCTGTCGATGGCGATGTTGGTGAAGAACACCCGCTTCTTTTCGCGCCTGGCGTTGGCACACACGCAGGACGCCGGCGCCGGCTACACCGTCCAGGCGACTACCGTGGCAGACCGCTATCTGAACCGGGAGGGCACCGCAGAAACCACGTTTCGACCTTCAGGCAAAATCCGTCTGGACGATGAGGTGCTTCCGGCGGAAAGCGAAGGGGGCTACATCGAGATCGGTCGCCCGGTGCGGGTGGTGCGGGTTGATGGCAATCGCATCGTGGTGCGGGAGGTGTAGCGTGCCGGTGTGGGGCTTGTTTGTGCTGATCGTGGTCGGCTCGGTGGCGATTCTCGGGGAGTTCTTCATTCCCGCCTTTGGAATCGTGGGAATCGCCGGGCTCACCACGGTGGTAAGTGCGGTGGTGCTGGGGTTTGCCGAGCACCCCGAGCCGTGGGGGACGCTGCTCCTGTTGACGGCGCTGATTATCACTCCCACGGTGGTGATCGGGGGCTTTCGGCGCTTCCCGAAAAGTTTCTTCGGTAAGCGCATGATTCTGGCCACCGATGAGGCCACCGCCCCCGGCGAGGGGGACGCCGCGGTAGCGGTGGGCACGGTAGGTACCGCGATCACCCCGTTGCATCCCGGGGGTACGGCGGAGGTGGCGGGCCGTCGGGTGAGCGTGGTTACGGCGGGAGAGTTCGTAGAATCGGGGACCGCGGTGGAAGTGGTCACCGTGGAGGGTGCTCGGATCGTAGTGAGGAGGTCGAACGATGGGGTTTGATATGGGAATTGAAATGATTATTTTGTACGTCGTTCTGGGGCTGCTGGCGCTGGGACTGATCTTTATCTTTGTACGCTTCTTTGGCTTGTGGTTCCGGGCGCTTCTGTCCGGGGCGCCGGTGCCGATCACGCGAATCATCGGCATGTGGTTGCGCAAGGTCGATCCCGCGGTGATCGTGGACAGCCGCATTATTCTGGTGAAGGCGGGAATACCGATGGAACCGGAGCTGCTGGAGACACACTACCTGGCGAGTGGAGATGTCCGCCGGGTGAGTCAGTCTCTGGTTGCCGCCAATAAGGCCAACATTCCTCTCGATTTCCAGCGCTCCGCGGCGATCGATCTCGCCGGACGGGATGTACTGGAGGCGGTAAAAACCAGCGTGAACCCCAAGGTGATCGACTGTCCCGATCCGACCAAAGGTAAGGAGGCGATCGAGGCGGTGGCCAAGGACGGAATTCAGCTCAAGGTGAAGGCGCGCGTCACGGTGCGCGCCAATATCGAGCGCCTGGTTGGCGGCGCCACGGAGGAGACGATTATCGCCCGGGTCGGTGAGGGAATCGTCACCACGATCGGCTCCTCCGGGACGTACAAGGACGTACTGGAAAACCCGGACCTTATCTCCCGGCGCGTGCTGGAGAAGGGCCTCGATGCGGGGACCGCCTTTGAGATTCTTTCCATCGATATCGCCGACATCGATGTGGCGCAGAACGTGGGCGCCAAACTGCAGGCGGATCAGGCTGAGGCGGACAAGCGCCGCTTCCAGGCGGAGGCTGAGAAACGGCGCGCCGCAGCTACGGCCAAGGAGCAGGAGATGCGCGCAGAAGTGCAGGAGAACCGTGCCAAGGTGGTCCTGGCGGAGGCGGAGATTCCCAAGGCGATCGCCGAGGCGTTCCGTGAGGGCAACCTGGGCGTCATGGACTACTACCGCCTGCGGAACGTGCAGGCCGATACGCAGATGCGCAATTCCATCGGTGGTGAGGAGGGCTCGCCGGGAAGCGGCTCCTCCGGGGCTGGTGATTCAGGAGACTCCGACCGATGATTAACTCGCTCTTAGAGTTGATTGGGGCGCTCTTTCTCGCGGGGCTCCCCATCTTTCTGATGCTCGCGCGCATTCGGCGGCGGCGCCGGCTGCAGCGGGAGGCCACGGCGGCGGAAGGTCCCCGCCGGAATGGGGCGGGAGTCGGGGGACGCGAGGAGCCGCGCAGGCCCTGGTCTCTCGGGAGGCTGTTGCCCCGGCGGGAGGGCTGGTTTCGGAGTCTGGCGCGCCGTCGTCCCGATGCGGACCTGGCCCCCGTGGCTGAGCCGCCGGGGGGCGGCCGTTACGCACAGCCCGGCGGCACTTCTCGCCGGGGCGGGGCTTCAGGGGGAGCCCCAGGTAGCGGCACATCCCGGGGAACGGGCGGTGGGCTCGAGTGGCAGGATACCAGCGGATATCGGCCGCTCTCTTCTCCAGCTTCCTCGGAGGCGCTCCTGCGGCGTGTGGAGCGCTATCCGCCGTTACAGCGGGCGATTGTGCTTAAAGAACTCCTGGGACCCACAAAAGGACTGGATGACCATTTGCCAGGTGGAAATACCTGACGCTATACTTCAGCAATGACGATGCAGATGAGCAGCAGGCGATCAAGCCTTGGAGTGAGTCTGGAGCGCAAGGATGCGCCCGACAAGACAACCGGTCGAACCCGATATACCGATGACTTT
>JAWOCO010000053.1:0-3001 GCA_046483765.1 Alkalispirochaeta sp.
TGGAGGTTTCCGCCCCGATCGATCCCTTGGTGGTGAGGCACATGTGCGCAACGACGATATCCGCCCCGGCCTGGGTGAGCTGCTTGGCCTGATCGGTGTCGAAGGCGTAGGGCGTGGTGAGCAGGTCCATGTCGTGCGCCTCGCGGATCATATCGATCTCCAGGTCGAAGCCCATGCCCGTCTCCTCCAGGTTCTGCCGTAACGTGCCGTCGATGAGGGCCACGGTGGGAAAGTTCTGAACCCCGGCGAACCCGAGATCCTTCAGTTCCTGCAGGAAATGGCGCCGTAGCATAAACGGATCGGTTCCGTTTACCCCGGCCAGAACCGGCGTGTCCTTCACGGCGGTGATCACCTCGTGCGCCATCTCCTTCACAATCTCGTTGGCGTTGCCGTAGGGCATCAATCCCGCCAGCGAGCCGCGCCCCGCCATACGGTAGCGCCCGGAGTTATAGATCACGATCAGGTCGATGCCCCCGGCCTCCTCCGACTTGGCGGAAATGCCGGTTCCCGCGCCGCCGCCGATAATGGGCACCCCCGTTTTCACTTTCTGCCGCAGCTCCGCGAGGATCGTGGAGCGACCTTTGGTTGTATTCATTGCTGCCTCCCGTTCAGATGGTGTACTCGTCACTATGAAATTCTCGTGCCAACCCTACGGTACCTCCGAGCCCACCCCAAAGCCGGCCCCCTGCGAGCGGTCAGACACACATTCACCACCATGACCGGCAAGATTGGGACTTTTTGTCATCCACAGTCCGGCAGGCCCGTGTTACCCTGTATCCATGGTTACGATTCCGTTGCACCTCGAGGGTTACAGGTAACACCGATGCTTTCCGGACTTTCCGCACGGCATCCCGTCATTCAGCGCGTCGTCGCCCACAAGCCGGCGGACCGCCCGCTTATCGGCGTCTCGCCGGGATCGGGAAACATCACCGCCACCGCCGTCCGCGCGGGGGCGGACATCCTGTTCGTGTTCAGCGCGGGGACCTACCGCACCGCAGGAGTGGGATCGCTGGGCTCCTTTCTCTCCTACGGCAACGCCAACGACCAGACGGAGGAGCTGCTGCGGCGACACATTCTCCCCCACAGCGGCGCCGTACCGGTGGTGGCGGGAATGATGCCCAACGATCCCCTGGGGTCCACCGCCGAGCGCCTCAAACAGTTGGGAAGCCTGGGAGTGCAAGCGATCACCAATTGGCCCGCCACCGGCCTGGCCGACGGCGTCATGCGCGAGATTATGGCTGCCCACGGCCTGCACCACCAGGCGGAGCTGGACCTGCTGCAGGAGGCGCAGGCTGCCGGGTATGCGGTGTTTGGATTTGCCCTCTCCCCGGAAGAGGTAGAAGATTTCTGCGCAATCAACGTGGATGGCCTGATCCTCAACGTCGGCCTCACTCGTTCGGTCACCGACTCGCTGGAGAAGAAGAATGAGATCTCCGCGGCGATCGGTACCGCCCGGGAGATGTGGGAGATTGTTGCGCGGCACAATAGTCCTCCCTTGAGCTTTCTCTTCGGCGGATCGATCACCCAACCGATCGACCTGGAGGAGATCCTGCGAGAGGTACCGGTCCACGGCTACGCCGGCGGCTCCGCCTTCGAGCGCATTCCGGTCACCGCGATCGTCGATTCCACCGTACGCCGCCTCAAGAGCGTGCCCCGCACCGCATCGATCCACGGCTCCCGCAATCCGCTGGTGGGCGATTCCCGGCAGATGCGTCGCGTCCTTGAACTCATCACCCGTACCGCCCCTCACGATGTGAACATCTGCATCTTGGGTGAAACGGGCACCGGCAAGGAACTGGTGGCCCACGCGGTCCACCACCGCAGCGCCCGACGGGAGATGCCCTTCGTCACAATGAACTGCGGCGCCATTCCCGATTCCCTGGTGGAAAGCGAGTTCTTCGGACACGAAAAGGGCGCGTTCACCGGCGCTCACGATCGGCGGAAAGGAAAGTTCGAACTGGCGAATCATGGGGTGCTCTTTCTCGATGAAATTGGCGACCTGAGCCCCCATGGGCAGGTGGCGCTGCTGCGCGTGATTCAGCAGGGTGAGGTCTTTCGCATCGGCGGCCAGAAGGCGACCCGGGTGGATGTGCGAATCATCGCCGCCACCAATCGAGATTTGCGCCGAGACGTGGCGGAGGGACGTTTTCGCTCGGACCTCTTCTACCGGATCACGACGATCATGATTGAGACGCCGCCCCTGCGGGAGCGCCCCAGCGACATCCCGCAACTGGTGCACCACCTTCTGCAGCTGCTGGCCTCCCGTCTCAACCGCCGGATCGTGGGCATCACCGATGAGTTCCTGGATCGGTTGGTTCGCCATGAGTGGCCCGGCAACGTCCGGGAACTGGAACACGTCCTCACCCGGGCGGCGATACTGGAAGACACTGCGGTACTGGAGGGAGCGAATGTATTGGTGGGTGAAAGCGGCGGCCCCGTGGATCACGCGGATCGATCGTCCGTGGCGTCCTCAGCGCTCGCGCCATCCCCTCTCCCGAAGGATCCCGAAGCGCGTCGTCACCGGGTGGAAGAGGTAATATCCGACTGCCGCGGTAACAAGAGCAAAGCCGCCCAAGAGCTGGGTATCAGCCGCAAGACGCTCTACCAGTGGTTGCGCCGGTAGGGCCTGCCGGGAGGTGACAATCAACTCATGTGTGATACGCTGACAAGACGATGACGATCAAGATCGAAACAGAAATCCTGGAATCGCTGCTCACCATGGCGACCTTTGTGGAGGCGCGTGATGCGTATACCGGCGGTCACGCCTGGCGGGTGAGTCAGTACGGCCGACTACTGGCGCAGGAGATGAGCCTCTCCCGGGACGACGTCTTTGTGGTGCAGGTGGGCGGTCTGGTACATGACCTGGGCAAGGTAGGAGTCTCCGACACCGTACTCAACAAGGACGGGCCCCTCTCGGCACCGGAGTTTGAGCTGATGCACCAGCACCCGGAGTCCGGGGTGAACGCGCTGGGTGGTCACCCGCTCTTGCCGCTGGTACGAG
>JAWOCO010000048.1:0-6368 GCA_046483765.1 Alkalispirochaeta sp.
ATCTTACCGTTGACGGCAGCCAGTTGATCATCAGCGGTACCCGTCCCGAATGGAGTGTAGATGGAACAGTGCTGCTGAGGGAGCGTCGCGTTGGTGAATACTATCGCGCCTTTACCCTGGACGAAACGGTAGACCCCGAGTCGATCAGCGCTACGATGCAGAACGGGGTCCTCGAGGTGACGATGGGATTACGCAAACAGGCGCAGCCGCGGCGGATCAAGATCAAGAACGGTTAGAGTACCAGAAATCCCGCACCGCCGGCGGCGGCCACGATGAGCGCCGGGTGGATCCGGGTGGTGCTCAACGCCACCAAGGCTCCCCCGGCGATCGCCACGTGCCCTGGAGAAATCAGCGCCACCCGCCCCAGCGAGAACGCGCTGTAGGCAATCAGCGCTACCAGGGCCGGTTTGAGTCCTTTCAGTGCCCCCCGTATCCAGAGCGTGTGAAAGAACTTGTCCGAGACAGCAGCAATGACAAACACCACTACCGTGGGAACCGCGACAACACTGAGGGTTGCCGTGAGCGCTCCCGGAAATCCCGCAACCTGAAACCCGATGAAGGTCGCCGTGTTCAGCGCTACCGGTCCGGGAGTCATTTGTGAGATAGATATGAGGTCGGCGAAAACTTCCGCCGATAGCCAGCCTCGGGCAGTCACCACTTCAGCCTCAATGAGCGGGAGGGCTGCATATCCTCCACCAAAGCTGAACGCTCCCACCTTAGCAAAGGCAATCGCCAGCCCAAGGATTTCCATCATGATGGCCGTCCGAATCGGTGTCGCAGGTACTCACGGCCGATGCCGGTGAACACTGCCAGAAGGACCACGGCATACGGACTCACCCCGAACCACGCCAGGAGTACAAACCAGATTCCCGCAGAAATTGCCAAAAACCAGGAGCGGGAGCGGAACCCGAGCCGCCAGGCAGCCAGCCCGATCAGAATGACCACTGCAGCGCGAATTCCGCCGAAGATCGGCGTTGCCGCCGGTAGTTCGAGAATAGCCTGAAAGCTGCGGGCGATCAGAAGAATGATAACAAACGCCGGCAGCGCGACGCCGATCGCCGCCGCGGCGGCTCCCCGCGCTCCTGCCAGGGAGCGGCCGATCAGCAGGGCGGTGTTAATCGCAATCGGCCCCGGGGCGGATTGCGCGATTAGGAGATTCTGGGTGATTTCTCGCTGGGAGAGCGAGTTATCCCCGGCAGCTATTTCATGTTCGATGATCGGTACCATCGCGTAGCCACCGCCCACCGTGACCAGGCCGATACGGAAGAATCGGAAGAACAGTCCCCACGCCGTCATTGTCGTAGCTCCGCACTGAACCGGACAAAATCCGGCCGGACGTAGCTTTCGCGCCACTCGATGAGAATACCTCCCGAATCACGGGTGGTGCGGCGGGTAACGAAGATGGGCGTCTGCTCCGGAACCCGCAATCGAGACGCCTCCGGTTCATGGATAATCGCCGCCTCCAGATACTCGGTGGCCTGTCCCACGGGTCGGCTGTAATGGTGTTCCAATACGTGGTAGAGCGGTTCCGTGGAGAAGTCGTAGCGCTCGAGTCCGGGAAACAGACGATAGGGCATGAGCGACCGCTCCTGAATAAAAGGGGTCCCCCCCAAAGAGCGCACGCGGACCACGCAGAAGAGTGGACCTTCATCGATCTCGGGCAGCGGTTCGGTCATACCGGACGAGATCACCT
Organism: Alkalispirochaeta sp.; assembly: GCA_046483765.1. Lineage (GTDB taxonomy): Bacteria > Spirochaetota > Spirochaetia > DSM-27196 > Alkalispirochaetaceae > Alkalispirochaeta. The sequence continues at coordinate 1,694 of JAWOCO010000048.1, forward strand.
GAACCGTAAGATCCGGGGCATTGGCCTGGTAACGACTACCAAAGGTGTAGAAGTGCAGCAGGCTCTGCTCTAGGGGAGGCTCCGTGACGAACGTTCCCTTACCCCTGCGGGACTCCACGACGCCGCGATGTTTCAGTGCTGAAAGCGCCTGGCGCACCGTCATTCGCGTCGTATGGAACTCCTCTGCCAGCGCAGCCTCCGATGGCAAGGGCCCTCCCCGGGGGTACTTTCCCGCGGATATACGCTGCTCTATTTCAAGCCGGATCTGTTCATGGATGGGCCGTGCCTCGCCGGAACTGTTCATGAGGATTAGTATAGACAACTATACTAATCATCGCAACTGGTGAGGTCGTTCGCTACGCCGCGCCGTTTAGCGCATCTGCACCAGGGCCTGGGAGATCAACAGGGAGTAGTCACCGATGTGCTCAATGTGACGCAGCAGATCGAGATAGAAGAGTTCTGACTTCACCGGAGAACCGGTGCGGAGCCGCTTTTGGGTGGCCTTCTTATACCGTTTCTGGTAGGCGTTGATCTTCTCCTCCATCTCCTGGGCGTGCTGGTACTCTTCGGGGGTGAGTGCACCTTGCAGGTGCTGGGCGTTGAAGGAGAGAAACTCGATCACCATGGCGGTGTAGGGCTCTATCTCCTCCAAGAGGGAGCTATCGAGGTCGATCTTCTTCTCTATGCGCCGTTCCGCAAGGCGAATCAGCTTGTTGCTGGTGTCCGCGATACTTTCCAGTTGCGCCGCAACCTGCACCATGCTGTTGAGGTTGGTGGCGGTATGCTCACTGATCTGCTCCCGCGAACACTCCACGAGAAAGGCGGTGATCTCCTCATGCATGCGCTCCACCAGAATCAGCATGTCCGCGTGTTCCTGCCGGCGAGCGCGGACCTCCTTTGTGGGATTCTTGAAGAGTTCAAGGAAGTACTCAAAAAGCGCCTCCACCCGTTCTGCCATGCGGCTCAGCTCACTGCGGGCGGTGATGAGGTTGAGCTCGACCGCATCCTGGAACCCGCCGCGCACATAGGGCAAGTGGTATGCTTCGGCGTTATCCCGGATATCATCGGCCACCATGCGATGGACGAGGCGCTCAAAAACGGGAACGAATCCGATGAACAGCAGCGTGTTGGTCACATTGAAGACGGTATGGAACATCGCCAGGTGCCCGGCGATCTCGTTGGGATCCGCAATTGATCCCGGTACGATCGTATCGATGAGTCCCAGCATCGGGGTGAAGACCGCCGCCATCCAGGCGACTCCCAGCAAATTGAACATGAGATGCGCCCGAGCAGCGCGTTTGGCGTTGGCGCCGGCGTTGATCGAGGCCATGTAGGCGGTGACCGTGGTGCCGATATTCTCTCCGAGAATGATTGCCGCCGCGGTGGGATAGTCGATCCATCCGGAGAAAGTCATGGTCAGGGTAATCGCCATGGCGGCACTGGAAGACTGCACCGCCACCGTCAAGACGGTACCCACCGCGATGAATAGCAGAAAAGAGAGGAAGCCCAGATCGGTATACCTGGCCAGAAAACTGAGGATCTCGGGGTTATTGCGGATGTCCGGGACGGCATCTTTGAGCAGACTCAATCCGAGGAAGAGCAAACCAAACCCGATAATCGCGTGGGCAATATCGTCGCGATTGATCGACTTAATCAGGAGGATAATCGTTCCCAGGGCGATCGCCGGAAGGGCGGCGGCCCCAATATCGAAGCGGAATCCTAGTAACGCCACGATCCAGGCGGTCACGGTGGTGCCGATATTGGCGCCCATGATCACCCCGATCGCCTGGCGGAGCGTAAGCAGCGAGGCATCCACGAATCCCACCACCATCGCGGTGGTGGCGGACGATGATTGCACGACACTGGTCACCAGAAAGCCTGAGGCTACCCCGGAAAAGCGGTTGGAAGTCATATAACCCAGGATCTTCTGGAGCCGGGAGCCGGCGGACTGCTGGAGACCGTCGCTCATCATGCGCATTCCAAACAGGAACACGCCGAGACTTCCTATGATCGTAAGCACGTGCAGAACAATATTCACTGGAAACCTCCGGGAATTATGAGGGTGAACACGCTTCCCACGGCGACGGTGCTTTCCGCCTCAACGGAACCACCATGGACATGGGCCACGTGTTGGACCAAGGACAGTCCCAGACCGGTACCACCGAGCTCTCTGCTTCGGGAGCGGTCCACGCGGTAAAAGCGCTCGAAAACGCGGGAGAGCTGGCCGGCGGGAATACCGATACCGGTATCGCTGACCGACAGCCGTAACGAGTCGCCCACCACCGACGCGTGTATATGAACCGAACCGTCCGCGGCAGTGTACGCCAGGGCGTTATTCAGGAGATTGCGGAGTGCCAGCTCCATGAGCGCCTGATCCAACGGCCATACCAACCCTTCATCGGCGTCGATCGTAATCGGGGCGTGGGGGCCGGCGCGCAGATGCTCGTCATCGTGGACGATCGCCGTGAGCATCGGATAGATCGGTACCGGTTCCGTGGAGACGTCGGCCCCCGTCTGTTCGATCCGGGCCAGGTTGAGTAGATCGTCCACGATCGCCGACATGCGTCGCGTATTGGTGCGGATCATCTGTTCAAAGCGCCGACGTTCTTCCCCGTGGGTGCTATCGATATCGCGTAGCGTCTCCACGGCGCCATGGATCATCGTTAACGGCGTTTTCAACTCGTGGGAAACGTTGGCGATAAAGTCGCGACGAATCTGTTCGCGATGGTATTCGGGCGTGACGTCCCGAATCAGGATCAGCGTATGCCCGCTGAGGAGCCCCATCTCTGACGGGATGCGCACCCCCCATACCTGCAGGTGGCGCTCGGTGCTGCCGTACTCCACAACTTGCGTCTCGTCGGCACTTTTGCCGGCCACCACCGCCCGGACAAACTGATCCAATTGGGAGTTGCGAAAGACTTCGACCACCGTGCGCCCAAGACACGCCGTCGCCGGCTGTCCCGCCAGAGCTGCGCCGGCTTCATTCAACCGGAGGATTCGCGTGTCGTCATCCAGCAGCATGAGCGGTTCGCGAATCGTATTGAGGACCTCTTCCGTCTCGCGCCGCTGGGCATCGATCTGCTGCATTCGACGGGTGAGCTCCCGGGTGAGGGTATCGAACGCTCCGGCCAGACGGTAAATCTCGAAGGGGCTTCCAGGAGTGGACCGACGTTCAAACTCCACCGGTACGCTGGGATCCGCGGCCAGCGCTCCAGCGGCGGTGTGTAGATGTTTCAGGGGGCGCCGAATCAGCTCGGAGACGATGAGGGTGATCATGAGCGCTGCCAGCACCAGCAGCGTCCCGGCAACGCCCAAGCGTACCCGCAAGTCCCGGGTGATCGCGGCGAGCTCGTCAACAGTGAGGGAGGTGCGCACCACTGCGGTAATCGCTTCCGTTTCCGGATGAAGGACCGGCAAGGCGGCGTACACCAGATGGCGGTCTACGGTACTGCTGTAGCGCCGGATCACTCCCAGTTCCCCGCCGAGGGCGACGCGTATCTCCGGACGGACCGCGTGGTTCTCCATGGAGGGGGCGTCGGCGTGGGAGTCGGCGAGAACGGTACCATCGGTGGCGATAATCGTGATGCGGGTGCCGGTGTCCCCCGCCGCGCGACGAACAAACTCCTCCGCTGCGGAGGGATCCGAACGGGCGGCCTCGGGCAGCAGGTTGCGGACCGTGCGGGCCACCGTCTCCGCGTTTTGGCGGTAGGTGGCGTAGGCGGTATCTCGCACGACGCCGTCACCGATGAAAACCGCAATTGCCACCGCCACGATCATGGCGATGGGGTAGGTGAGATGGTAAAAAAAGAGCCGCGGTCCCCCGCCGCGAGAAAGATTCACGTACGCTCCTGCCGTTTTCAGATTTCCTCATGGAAATCTAACAGAAAACTAACAAAAGACGATAGAGTGCCGCGGGGCCTGCGGTGAAACTGAGTAGAGATAACGTGCCGCGGGGCCGCCGGTAGGGCCGCCGGTGGAAGCGGCGGCGGGTCGACGCGCGGCTGGCTCGCGGATCGGCGCGGCGGGCCGTATGCTAGGCCGCCCGCCGCGCCGCCGGCCCCGCGGTGGGTTGTCTTAGCCGGAAACCCCCGGTAGACCGGAGAGCGCCATGGCGATCTCGCTTTCGGGATACTCGTAGGCGTGCAGTTTTCCCGCCATGAAATCCAGGTAACTCTGCATGTCAAAGTGGCCATGCCCACAGAGGTTGAAGAGAATCGTCTTAGGGGTTCCCTCTTCCTTGGCGCGCAGCGCCTCCTGAATCGCGCCGACCACGGCGTGATTGGCCTCGGGGGCGGGAATAATACCCTCCGCCTTGGCAAACTGGATTCCCGCGGAGAACGTTTCGATCTGATTGTAATTGGTGGCCTCGATCGTACCGGCGTGGTGCAAGTGGCTCACCAAGGGGGACATGCCGTGGTAGCGTAAGCCCCCGGCATGGATCGAGGGGGGTACAAAGGTGCTGCCCAGGGTGTTCATTTTCAACAACGGGGTGAGATGGGCGGTGTCACCGTAGTCATAGGCAAACGATCCCTTGGTCAGGCTGGGGCACGCCGCCGGCTCCACGGCTACCACCCGCACATCCTGCTCGCCCCGGAGCTTGCGCCCGATAAAGGGGAACGAGATCCCGGCGAAATTACTCCCGCCCCCGGTGGCTCCTACGATGACATCGGGATAG
>JAWOCO010000193.1:0-4910 GCA_046483765.1 Alkalispirochaeta sp.
TGCGGGCAGACGGTATATTCAGTCTTAACCCTATGGCAGCCGCCGTCAAGGATGCGCTCGGTGGTGACCACCGATTCCGGTGGACAGCGCTACATCGCGGCGCGGGTCACCGCCGCCGGGAGGATGACGTGCACCGCCCGGGGAATTACGTCGATCGTCACCGGAGTGGTGCCGATCACCTCACCGTCCGCCTGCACGGGCAACACCCGGTGGCGAGGAGCAATGGTGATCGTGGATGTGGCCGACAACTGCTGGTAGCGACTGGTGGGGCGGGCGGTGCCCGTGAGTTTGCGCAGAACTATGGCGATGTAGTCCACCAGCGATCTCGCGTGGACCACGTATGCCTCCACCTGGCCATCCTGGACGGATGAGGCAGATCCGAGCAGGGTAATGACGTTTTCCAGGAGCTCACCGTTGGAGACGAGCACCTCCGTGGCCTGAACGAAATAGCGCTGGGTATCCACTTCCAGATCGATGCGGTACTCATGAAATCCGAGGAGGTGCCCGGCTACCCGCAGCGCATAGGCCAGCATGCCAAAGCGGCGCTTGTCTTTCCGGGAGGTGTCCCGAATGGAGTAGGCACTGAGGCCGACGCTGACGTTGAGCACGTAGTAGCGTCCGCCAACGCGCATAATATCCAGTTGCGTCTGTCGGCCGGCACGACGATCGCCGGGGGCCTCCGCTCCGTGGCCAAGACCGGAGAGCGCCACATCCAGGGCTGCTTCCCATTTCAACGGAATCCCTACCGTCCGGGAGAGGATGTTACCGGTACCCACCGGCACGATCCCCATGGGTACCGCGGTGCCTATCAGTCCATTGACTACGGCGCCCACGGTGCCGTCACCGCCGGCGGCCACAACCCGCGTCACACCGGCGGCACACGCCGCACGCACCACCATCGCCGGATCTTCGTCCGCTTCCGTTTCGTGAATTCGAAACGGCAGTCCCGCGGCGCCGAGGCGATCGTTCATGAGCTCTTTGAGGCGTTGCACGTCGGCGACGCTCCCGGCCACCGGGTTGAGCACCACCAGTACGGAGGGATCATCCATACGGACAACGTAGCTCCTCCACGGGGGAGTTACAACCGCGCCCCCTCGATCCGGGCGATGCCGAAGTATACCGAGGGAGCTCCGGTGAACCGGACGGTTCGGTTTGAGAGGTGGATAGAAATCGCCGGCGGCATTATGTTGAGGGGACCAAGTATGAGGAATAATGCTCGATGAATCGTCTATCTTCGTCTATCCGTAGGGTACGTGGGCCCCAGCTGGTGAGTGCCGCCTTTTTGGTGCTGGGTATCGTAGGGGGACTACTCGTCGTCTGGCGCACGCCGCTGAGCGTGGATCTCACCAATCCAGTCAGTCTGGCCGCCGATGGTATCTACACCGTGGTGATCGCCGGCGTACTCATCGTGCTATCGATCTCGCACCGGGCGGTGAGACGCCTCCACAGCGGCACCGCAGTACTCATGGCGACGGGAATCGGTTTACTTTTCTTGCACGGCATGGCGGATTTCGGCCGATCATCTATACCGAATCCCGGTGACCATCTTTGGGGAGCAGCGGGTGATGTAGCGCAGGTATTGGGAACGGTGACTCTGGCGTTTTCCCTCATCATATGGGTCCGTGAGCATCGGCGAAATCCCGCCGTTGCAGAGGCGTCAAAGTACCGGGAGTTGTTTGAAATGGCTCCAGTAGGCATCGCCCTCAACGACTACAAAACGGGAGAATTTCTGGAGTTTAATGCGGCGGTGAACGAGCCCGCCGGATACACGCCGGCCGAGTTTGAGGCGCTCAGCTACTGGGAACTCACGCCGCGGGAGTATCTTCCGGAGGAAGAGAAACAGCTGGAATCGATGGAGGTCCACGGGTACTACGGGCCGTTCGAAAAGGAATACATCCGGAAGGACGGGTCTCGCTACCCGGTACTCCTTCACGGCATAAAGACTACCGACGATTCCGGGCGTGAGGTGATCTGGTCCTTCGTTCAGGATATTTCCGAGCTGAAACGGGTGCAGCAGGCGGTCACCGAAAGCGAGACCCGATTTCAGCAGCTGGCCAACGCCGTGCAGGTGGTGTTCTGGATCCGCACGGCGGAGGAGATGCTCTATATCAATCCCGCCTACGAGAAGGTGTGGGGGCGTTCCCGGGAATCGCTCTACGCGAATCCTTTTAGCTTCGTGGAGGCGATCCATCCTGACGACCGGGAGCGGGTGGGGAAAGCGCTGCAGAAAGAGTTTGGAGATGACGGCCAGTTTCGGGAGGAGTACCGCATCGTGCAGCCGGATGGCTCCATCCGCTGGGTGCGGGCGATGAGTAGTCCCGTCTTCGACGATCAGGGCGTACTGATTCGCTCCGCCGGCAGTGCCATGGACATCACGGAAACCAAAGCGGCCCAAGAACAGGCGGAGCGCGCCAACCGGGCCAAGAGTGAGTTCCTGGCCAACATGAGCCACGAGATTCGCACCCCCATGAACGCGATGATCGGCATGAGTAGTCTCCTCATGGAGACACCTTTGGACTCCCAGCAACAGGATTATTTGCAGAAGATTCACGGTTCCTCAGAAATTCTTCTGAGCATCATTAACGACATTCTGGATTACTCCAAGATTGATGCCGGAAAACTGCAGTTGGAGACGGCCACCATCCAGATCGAAGAACTACTGGGGCAGCTGCGCGGACTCTTCAGTTACAGCGCAACCCAGAAGGGATTGGAACTCCTGTTCTACGTGCACGGCGATGTGCCGCCCGCCGTGGAAGGGGATCCCCTGCGGGTGAAGCAAGTGCTGATCAACCTGCTTAGCAACGCGATTAAATTTACCGAAGCGGGTATGGTAATCCTGGAGATCTCCGCGGAACGGCATGGCGACCGGGAAGCCACGCTGCACTTCTCCGTGACCGACACCGGTATCGGCATGGCTGAAGAGGATCAGCGACTCCTGTTTGAGGCGTTCTCGCAGGGAGATATGTCTACCACCCGCAAGTACGGAGGAACCGGCCTTGGCCTGGTTATCAGTAAATCGCTGGTTGAATTGATGGGCGGAACGCTGGAGCTGCGGTCTCAGCCAGGATCCGGAAGTACCTTTACCGTAACCCTAAGGCTGCCGGTTCGTGATGACGCAGCCGGTCCCGGATACTGTCCCGATTTCTCAGAGCATCGTGTGCTTATCGTAGACGACAACGAGAGCGCTCGCATCATTCTCAGGGAAATTCTCCACCATTGTGGTGCCCGGGTCGTGGAAGCGGATAGCGGTGAAGCTGCGATCGACGCGTTCCGGGCGGCGGAAGGCACCGATGATCCCTTCGACCTGGTGTTGCTGGACTGGTACATGCCGCAGGGGAAAGATGGCAAGGCCACCCGCCGGGAGATTCGACAGCTGCGCGCCGAGGTGCCGGTACTCTTGATCAGCGCCTACCACAGAGATGATATTCAAGACGAGGACGACGAGCTGAGCGATACCAAGTACGATGAGTTCCTCCACAAACCGGTTACCGCCGGCGCGTTGCACGCAGCCGTTATGCGTCTTCTGGACAGACCGCACTACGAGCAGATCGTCCGGAGCCCCGAGAAATCACCGTCATTCGCAGGATGCAACATTCTTATCGTGGAGGATCACAAGATCAACCAGGAGGTGATCCGACGCTTTCTGGAGAAAACCGGGGCCGCGCTCACGATGGCAACTAACGGAATAGAAGCGATAGAGGCCGCTGAAAACCAGAGCGTAGACCTGATTCTGATGGACCTCCAGATGCCCGTTCTCGACGGGTTTGAAGCAACCCAGCGGCTCCGGGAGCGCGGCTGGGATGGGCCGATTATCGCGCTCTCCGCCGCGGTGATGGCCGAGGACAAGACGCGCGCCGAGGCCGCGGGGATGAATGCACATCTGTCAAAACCGGTGAACCGAGAGGAGCTGTACCGCGTGTTGAGTACGTGGCTGCCGGCTGACGCGATCGGGCACCGCACCGAGGACCGCGTCGAGCAGCGCATCGAGGACCACCATGACGAGCCGGCTCACGCCGTGGGGAGTGCCCTGCTCCCGGCGCACCTACCAGGGTTCGATATTCAGGCTGGATTACGGCGGTGCGATGGAGATGAGCAGTTCTATGTACAACAACTGCGCCGATTTCGGGATGCTCTGGAAAACCAGTATCAGGAATTACCAACGCTGATTGCCGCGGGTCAAACGGAGCAGGCCGGCAGGTCCGCCCACAGCCTCAAGGGAGTGGCCGGTGCTGTGGCGGCGGCGCGGTTGTACGAGATCGCCGCCCGGGTGAACCAGCTGATCAACGAAGAGGGGCCGGCAGATACCGGCCTGCGCTCGGAGCTCCAGGCCGCCCTGGACGAGGCCCGAGAGAGCCTGGATACGATCCAGGACCCTGCCGATTCTTCAAGTAGGGAGATTTTGCGGGGTAGCCAGGAGGCGGGGGACCGCGAGACGGGAGACGAGGACAGGGGCGCGGAGGCGGTTCGCACGCTCTACCATAAGCTCTCCCGCAATGAGTTCGCCGATGGATCCACCGTAGACCGGGCGATGAGCTTCCTGGAAACGGTGGAACCGGTGGAGGAGTGTGACAAGCTTCGGGCCGTGGTGGAGCAGTTCGCCCTGGACGACGCGAAGTCATGGCTGGAAACGATTGCGAACCGCCATGGATTGTCACTGGTATGAAGGAACCCACTGAACGTCAGACGCTTTTGATCGTGGATGACGAGCCCACTAACATCCAAGCGTTGGCGCGTCTCATGCATGAGGACTACCAGGTCCTGGTTGCCGGCAGCGGCACCAAAGCGCTGGAGGTTGCCGCCGGAGAGGTGGTGCCGGATCTGATTCTCCTCGATATTCAGATGCCCGACCTCGACGGGTTTGCGGTGTGCCGTGAATTGAAACGGGATCCGCGCACTAATTCGATTCCAGT
>JAWOCO010000264.1:0-4138 GCA_046483765.1 Alkalispirochaeta sp.
GAAATAGCGAGCATAGACGCACCACCCTTGCCGTCACGGCGGGTGTGCATTATCTTTCGTGTTCAAAGGAGTTGCTATGAATACAGCGCGCTTGGACACTATTCGCCGCGCGGTCTTTGCCGTGGTGGCAGTCACGATGCTTATGCTTCCGATGGTTGTTGTTGCTTCGGGGGCGGGAGAAACGGACGATGCCGAGGAGGCCGCCCAGAAGGGGCCGGTTACCGTGGCCAGCAAAATTGACACCGAAGGCAGTTTGCTGGGATACATGATGCTCCTCATGCTGGAAGCTGATGGGTTTGAGGTAGACAACCAGGTTGAGTTCGGCCCCACCGACGTCATCCGCCGGGCGATCACCAGTGGTGAGATCGACCTATACCCGGAGTACACCGGAAACGGGGCGTTTTTCTTCGATGAGGCCGGCAGCGATACCTGGAATGACTTTGAGGCCGGCTATGAACGGGTGAAAGAACTGGATATGGAAACCAATGGCCTCGTCTGGCTCACTCCGGCGGACGCCAATAACACCTGGGCGATCGCAGTTCGCAGTGAAGTGGCGGAAGAGGGCGTCACCGAGCTGGGAGACATCGCTGAGTGGATGGAGGCGGGAAACGAGTTCAAGCTCGCCGCCAGCGAGGAATTTGTGAGCCGTCCCGATGTACTGCCCGCTTTTGAAGAGGAGTACGGATTCGAGCTGGAACAGGATGATCTTCTCGTATTTTCCGGCGGAAATACCGCTACCACCATGCAGGCCGCTGCCCGTAACCAGGAAGGAGTCAACGCGGCCATGGCCTACGGCACCGACGGTCAGTTGGCGGCGCTGGGCCTGCAGGTACTGGATGACACCGCCGGAGTACAGCCGGTCTACCGTCCGGCACCGGTGATCCGTGCCGAGGTGCTCGACGAGTATCCGGAAATCGAGGATCTGCTGGCGCCGATCTTCGAGAGTTTCGATCGGGAGATCCTGCAGTCATTGAATGCGGCGATCGCCGTGGAAGGTCGAAGTGCCGAAGTGGTGGCCCGGGAGTACCTCGAAGACAATGGATTTCTCCAGTAACGGCGAATTACACCCATGAAACGGTGGATAACCGGCCTCACCGAGCCGGTGGATATGCTCCCCGTCGTCGTGTCTCTCGTACCGGCGGCGGGGCTATTTTTCATGCAGGTAATCCATCTGCGTCCCAACCGAATCGCCGAAGGACAGGGATACTCGATGTGGGAGCTCTCCCTGCCGGTGGTGCCCCTGGTTCTGCTGATATTGGCCGGGACGGTGCTGGTGGTGGCGGCACGTTTTTTGCAGCAGGTGGAGATCCCGGCGCTGCTGCTCTGGGCGGTATCGGTGGGAATCGTGCCGTGGATCATGTTCCACATGGCCGCGGTGGAGCTCGCCGACCGGGGAGAACTGGGGGAATTGGCCCGGGTGAGTCCCGGTGCAGGGGTGTGGATCGCGCTGGTGGCCGCCTTGGCGGCGTGGCACGAGTTACTTCGCAGTAGCCGAGGACGCGCCAAAGTGCTCTTCGGTGCGGCACTGGTGGTGGTGGTGGGTTTCATAATCGCTCAGCTGGCGGCGGAGCCGTTGGACCGCATTTCCTATCTGGTTGAGTATCACGTCCGATCGGAACGGTTTGGCCAGGAGCTCATGCAACATGTTCGCCTCAGCGGCAGTGCCGTGGGACTGGCCTGCCTGATCGGCGTACCGGCGGGTATGGCCGCATATCGCCATCCCCGATTTCGGAATGCGATTCTTGACGTCACCAGCACGATTCAGACAATTCCCAGTCTCGCCATGTTTGGTCTCCTCATCGCGCCCCTGGCAGCGGTGAGTCAGGCCAGCCCCTTCCTGCGCAGTGTCGGCGTTTCCGGTGTCGGCGCTACGCCGGCGCTGATCGCCTTGACCCTCTACGCCCTGCTTCCCGTGGTGCGCAACACGCTCACCGGTCTCTCGGTGGTTCCCCGCAGCGTCCGGGAAAGCGGGCAGGCGATGGGCATGACCCGGCGGCAGCGGTTTTGGATGGTAGAAATGCCGCTGGCCGTGCCGGTGCTCATTCGGGGGGTGCGCACCGCCGCCGTGCAAGCGGTGGGCAACACCACCGTGGCGGGGCTCATCGGAGCCGGTGGCCTGGGGTGGTTCATCTTTCAGGGATTGGGGCAGGCGGCAACCGATCTGGTGGTACTCGGGGTGATCCCCATCGTGGCTATGGCGATTCTTGTGGACCGGGTGTTCCAACTGTTGCAGCAACTCGCCAGTCGCGGCGGAAGTGGGGCAAAGGAGACGAGATGATAGGGTTTCATGAGGTAAGTAAGCGATACGGGGACAAGGTTGCCGTTTCCGGTCTGGATATGACGGTGGAAAACGGCAGCGTCTGCGTCCTGATCGGACCGTCCGGCTGTGGTAAGTCCACCACGCTCCGCATGATTAATCGTCTCCTGGAGCCGGATGAGGGGATGATCGAGGTGGATGATCAGTACCTCCGGGACTACGATCCCGCCCAGCTCCGCCTCAAGATCGGGTACGTGATTCAATCGGTGGGACTGTTACCTCACATGCGCGTCTGGCAGAACATTTCCCTGGTACCGCGGCTTCTGGGGTGGGATAAACCGCGCCGCCGGGAGCGGGCGGAGGAGCTCTTGGAGACGGTGGGACTCACCCCCGGCGAGTACCGGGACAAATACCCGGCACAGCTCTCGGGAGGTGAGGCGCAGCGGGTAGGAGTTGCCCGGGCGCTGGCCGCCGACCCGCCGTATCTGCTCATGGACGAACCGTTTGGCGCGGTGGATCCGCTCACCCGCGCTACCCTGCAACAATCGTTCCGCGATATCCAGTCCCGGCTGAAAAAGACGGTGGTCCTGGTGACGCACGATCTGGACGAGGCGATCTATCTCGCCGATCGGATCGCGCTCATGAAGGACGGCGTACTCCAGCAGTTCGGTAGTCCCGCGGAGGTGCTCACGCACCCCGCCAACGATTTTGTCCGGGAGTTTGTGGGCAGTGACCGCATGCTGCGCATGCTCAATACGGTCGAACTGGAAGCGCTGGACGGCTGGAGCGGCACCGACGGGGCGCGGCCCACGCTCCGGGATGCGCTCTCGCAGTTACTCGCAGCGGAGGAACCGACGGTACGGGTGGGGCTTCGCGACGGAAACGAACAGGAGCTCAGTTTTGATCGGCTCCGGGAGCTGGTGCACGCATGAGAGCGGTTCGCCTCGGAGTGCTGGTGCTGCTCCTGATCGTGGTGCTGGTGCCGGCGATCTACGGACCAGTGGCGAGAGCGCTGTTTCCCACCGAGTCGGCCCACATTTACCAGCGGGTGAGCCTGGTGGCGTTGTTTGGTCAGCACATCGTGCTGGCGGGGCTTGCCACCGTGGGGGCGACGATCGTGGGAGTATCGGTGGGGGTTCTGGTGACTCGCCCGGCGGGGCGCTCGCTCATTCCCCTGGTGCGGGATCTGGCGGCGTTGGCGCAGACGGTTCCCCCCGTGGCGGTGCTGGTCTTGGCGGTGCCGGTGCTTGGATTTGGTACGGCCCCCACCGTGCTGGCGCTGTTTCTCTTTAGCGTGTTGCCGATTCTCGGGAACACCGTTACCGGTCTACAGCAGGTAGATCCGGCGTTGCTGGAAGCTTCGACCGGTATGGGAATGCGCGACTGGCGGCGATTGCTGGTGACCGAGCTCCCCCTGGCCTCGCCGGTGATCCTGGCCGGGGTCCGGACGGCGGCGATTATTTCTATCGGTACCGCCACCATCGGTGCCACCATCGGCGCCGGGGGCTTGGGGGTGGTGATTATCGCCGGCCTAGTGCGGGATAACCTATCCTTCATCACCGCCGGCGCCGCGGCCTCCGCATTGCTTGCCCTGATCGTGGACTGGTTCTTCGGCCTCGCCGCCGGCAAGGTGATGCGGGTGCAGCAGGGCGGCGACGCGGAGTAAACGGGCGGACGCATCTCGCCCGCGAGAGTCCGGGCTTAGCGCTCAGCGCGCAACGCACCCGCGCACCGCCTGCTCCGCGCGCACCCGTGCGACGCCCCGCGCTCTCAGCATGACGCGCGACTTTACACGATAGGCACCGCCGCATACCCCGAACACTCCATCCACGATCCCGCATAGTTGCGGACCCCCTCAAATCCCAAGGATCTCAGGACAAA
>JAWOCO010000291.1:0-3830 GCA_046483765.1 Alkalispirochaeta sp.
GGTGCTGGGCTGGAAGGAATTCGAACTCGAAGTCATGCGAGATCGCAAGGACAATGTGGTCATTGTCTGTTCGATCGAGAACATTGACCCCATGGGGGTCCATACCGGTGACAGCATCACCGTGGCACCGGTACAAACACTCTCCGACCGCGAGTATCAGCGCATGCGCACCGCCGCGATCGAGATTCTTCGCGGGGTCGGGGTGGACTGCGGTGGCTCCAACGTGCAGTTCGCCTATAACCCCACCGACGGACGGATGATCGTCATCGAAATGAACCCCCGCGTGTCCCGCAGCTCCGCGCTGGCTAGTAAGGCTACGGGGTTTCCCATCGCCCGCGCCTCGGCGCGGCTGGCGGTGGGCTACACCCTGGATGAGGTGATCAACGATATCACCGGGAAGACGGTCTCCAGCTTTGAGCCGGCCCTGGACTACGTCGCGGTGAAGGTTCCGCGCTTTGAGCTTGAGAAGTTCCCCGCGGGGTATATCAGTCTCGGCACGCAGATGAAGAGCGTTGGGGAGAGTCTGGCGCTGGGGCGGACCTTTCTCGAGGCGCTGAACAAGGCGATTCGGGCGGCGGAGTACGGATTTGATGGGCTCCAGGAACTGTCGGGATCGCCGCCGGCGGCGGATGATGCGGCTGGGGAGCCGCCGTCGGCGTCGCCTGGGGCCGCGCCGCGGACAGCCGCGGATGAGGCTGAACTGCGCCGCATGGTGGCCGGCCTACATCCACGTCGGATCTTTGCGATCTATACCCTGCTCCGCCGGGCGGTCGAGAAGGATGTTGACGGCGGACAGGGGGCATCGGCGGCGCCGGGCGCTATGGCCACTGCCGAAATAGAGGCGATCGCCGGCGCCTCCGGCTATGACCGGTGGTTTCTGCACAACTTCGCCCGTCTGGCGCTGCTGGAGGCGGAGATTGCCGCCGGCGCGCCGACTCCGCTGGACGCGAGCCTCTTATTGCGGGCGAAGCAGGCGGGCCTCACCGACCATCGGATCGCGGGGCTCCTCGGAGCGGAGGGACCGCTGGTGACCGCCGCCCGGGAGGCCGCAGGAATTGTTGCCTCCTACCACTTTGTTGACACCTGCGCCGGAGAGTTTGAGGCGGAAACTCCCTACTTCTACTCCTCCTGGGGAGAAGAGGATGAAGGAGCTCCCGTGGGTGATGCGGGCGTCCTGATTATTGGGTCCGGGCCCAATCGTATCGGCCAGGGGCTGGAGTTTGATACCTGTTGTACGCTGTCCTCCATGGCCTATCGCCGGATGGGGCGAAAGACGGTGATGGTCAATTCAAACCCGGAAACCGTTTCCACCGATTTTAACGTCTCCGACCGGCTGTACATCGAGCCGCTCACCGCAGAGGACGTGATCGCCGTGATGCGCAAAGAACAGGTATCGCAGGTGGTGGTCCAACTCGGAGGTCAGACGCCGCTGAACATGGCCCAGGAGTTGGCGGCCGCCGGAGCCACGATCGTGGGTACCTCCGTGGACAGCATTCAGGATGCCGAGGATCGGGAGAAGTTCTCCCGCCTCCTTCGCCGGCTCGGTCTGCGGCAGCCGGAGAATCGCATGGCCGGCACCGCAGATGCGGTGCGCTCCGCCGCTGAGGAGATCGGATTTCCCGTGCTGTTGCGGCCCTCCTTCGTGCTGGGCGGGCGGAGCATGGCGATCGCCTACACGGGGGAGGAACTGAATCGATTTCTGGCGGAGGCGCCGGTGCTCAGCGCGGAGCGGCCGATCCTGGTGGATCAGTTTTTGGAGGACGCCTTCGAGTATGACGTCGATGCGGTGTCCGATGGCACCAACGTGTATGTCGGTGGAATCATGCAGCACATCGAGGCCGCCGGCATCCACTCCGGGGACTCCGCCTGTGTGTTCCCCCCGTTTAAGAGCGACCGCGCCCGGGAGACGGAGATGGTGACCGCCACGGCGGCGATCGCCCGGGACATCGGGGTCTCGGGTTTTCTGAACATTCAGTTTGCCGTACAAGGGGGACGCCTCTACGTACTGGAGGTGAATCCCCGCGCCAGTCGGACCGTGCCGTTTCTCTCCAAAGTATCCGGCGTAGATCTGGTGGCGGCGGTGGTGGCCGTCTGGAGCGGTCGCACCTTGCGGGACCAGGGGCTGGTGGCGCCGGACGGTGACGGAATCGGCGTAGGCTCCTGTATCACCGGATGGGCGGTGAAGGAGGCGATGTTCAGCTTTGACCGCTTCACCGGCCATGATCCGCTGCTGGGGCCGGAAATGCGCTCCACCGGTGAGGCGATCGGTATCGGCGCCGATTTCGGCGAGGCCTTCGCCAAAGCTTCCACCGCCACCGGGACCCATCTCCCCCATGAGGGGCGGGTGTTTGTGGCGGTCAATGACTACGATAAGGAGACGATCCTGCCGGTGGTTCGGGATTTGGTGGAAATGGGGTTCTCCGTGGCCGCCACCCGCGGAACCGCGGCGTATCTGTATGAGCACGGTATCCTGGCGGAAGTGTTGTTAAAGGTGCACGAGGGCCACCCCAACATCGTGGATCACATTCGGTCCGGTCGAATAGATATGATGATTAACACGCCGCTGGGGCGCTTCACGCGGAGTGACGATGGCTATTTGCGCATAGAGGCGCTACGTCACCACATTCCCTATACCACGACGACCTCCGCCGCGCGGGCGGCGGTGGAGGCGATCCGCCATGTGCGACGGGGAGAGATCATCGCCCGCGTACTTGCGTAACTTGACCTGAGAGATCTGATTACCTACTCTCACAATAACCTGACGGAGATCTAACAAGGAGGATCTAATGGTTCGAAATTTCATACTGGTCGTGAGCATCTTCGCGATCGCAGTGGCGGCGCCGGTGGTTGCCGGGGGCCAATCTGAGGCCGCTCCCAGTGATGACGGGGCGGATACGGCAGAGCTGGAACGGACGACGGAGGATCCCCGCCTCCATGAACCGGGAAAACTCACGGTGGCCACCGGTGAACCGGTGTACCCGCCGTGGATGATGAACGACGACCCGGCAAGCGGTGAAGGTTTCGAAAACGGAATCGTCTATGCCCTGGCAGAAGAATTGGGGTTTGACGCCGACGATGTCGTGTGGGTCAGAACCACGTTCGATCAAGGTATCACGCCGGGTGACAAGGATTACGACTTCAACGTGCAGCAGTATTCCATAACTGAGCAGCGGGAGGAGTTTGTGGACTTCTCGATACCGTACTACCAGCCCGATACGGTCGTTGTAGCTCTACCGGATAGCGCAGTGGCGGATGCAACATCCTTTGAAGAGCTCCGAGAGGCTCGCTGGGGAGCGACGATCGGTACCATTGAGTTTGACTACCTGGAGAACGTGGTTGGTGTGGATGACATCGCGGTTTTCGATGATCAAGCTGCAACCTTTCAGGCGCTGCTCGGTGACCAGATTGACGCCACTGTGATCGGGTTACCTACAGCACTGTTTGTGACTGCGGTGCAGGTTCCTGAGGCGGAGATTGTCGCGGTTCTCCCCAAGGACGAGAATAACAGCGGATTTGGCTTCATCTTTGAAGAAGGGAGTCCGCTGGTACCGTGGATCAACGATGGTCTGGAGGCGCTCATCGCCGACGGTACGATCGATGCCCTGGCGGAAGAATATCTGATCGGCGACGATTCGATTCAGGAGATCTCCGAGTGATGCCCGAGCGTTCCGCCTCGTCGGCTCCGCCGGCGGGGCGTACGCTCACTGCCAAGGAAAAATTTCTTCCCTCCGTCATCAGTGTAAGCAGCGTGCTGGTAGTGTTTCTCCTACTGCCGCCTCTGGTGGTGTCCTCGGAGCAATGTCCGCGCATTAAGGCTCAGTTCTTTAACA
>JAWOCO010000330.1:0-5418 GCA_046483765.1 Alkalispirochaeta sp.
GGCCAGGAAGACCGTCCCTTTGAGGTGGTAGGCGCGATCGCCGCCGGCGACGCCCGGGATCCGGAGGAGCCGGCGGCCCTGCAAACCGATCAAGGGTTGGGAATCATGACCGGAGCGGTGGTGCCTCCCGATATCGAACGGGTAATCCGATTCGAGTCCACCGACACGGTCCCCGATCCGGGTGGTAGCACGACTGCGGAGCGCGTTCGGGATCGGGAACAGGAGTCGCTTACCAATATCGCCGAGCGCGGGGAGAACCTGCGCCGCGGTGACCCGCTCCTCACCCCGCGCCGACTCTCCGCGATCGACCTGGGAATCCTCGCCTCCCAGGGACATTGGAACATCCCGGTTGTCCGCACACCATCGGTGGGAGTCATCTCCACCGGGACGGAACTGGTTTCCCCGGAAGCACCGAAGCTCCCGGCGTACGCGATCTACAACAGCAACGGGTATCTCGTGGCGGCGATGGCGCGGGAGAACCACGCCACCGTACACAACTACGGCATTGTCGGAGACGACCAGGCCCGCATCACCGAAACGATTCGCACCGCCGCCGCTGAGCACGATGTAGTAATCTGTTCTGGGGGAGTTTCGATGGGAGATCTGGACTTTGTTCCCGCCGCCCTGGAGACACTGGGGGCGCAGACCCACTTCCATGGGCTCGCGGTGAAGCCGGGGCGCCCCACCCTGTATGCCACCCTGGGCACGACGCTGATCTTTGGACTGCCCGGCAACCCCGTTTCCACTTGGGCTCAGTGTGAGATGTTCATCTCCCCCGCTCTGCACGCAATGCAGGGACTCACCTACCAGCCTCGGGAGGCGCGCCTGCCACTGGCACGCGCCTTCTCACGATCAAAAGCGGACCGGCACGAGTTTGTGCCGGGGTACTACCGCGACGGATCGATCCACACGATCGAGTATCACGGATCGGGACACATTAGCGCCCTGGCGTCGGCGACGCTCATCTTTCGCGTCGACCGGGGTGTCACCGATCTGGCCGCAGGAGACACCGTCTATGCACGATTTGTTCGGCCGGAGGATCAACTACCTCCGGATGTCGGTCACCGACAAGTGTAACCTTCGCTGCCGGTACTGCATGCCGGCGGAGGGGATTCCCCTTCGTCCCCGGAGCGAGATCCTGGATATTGAGCAGTTTCTTCAGGTCGCCCAGGTGGGTGCGGAGTTGGGCATCACCAAGGTCCGTCTCACCGGAGGAGAGCCCCTGGTGCGCAAAGGGGTACTCCACCTGGTTCGGGGTCTCGGCCGGATTCCGACGCTCACCAAGATCGGCATGACCACCAACGGCTCGTTACTTCCTCCCGTCGCGCAGGAACTCTATGATGCGGGACTCACGAGCTTGAATATTTCGATCGACTCCCTAGATGCCGAGCGCTACCGCCACATCACGCGGGGCGGAGACTTAGAAGCGGCACTGGACGGCGTGTTCGCCGCCCAGGAGGTAGGTTTTCGGGATATTAAGATCAATAAGGTGGTCACCGGGGATCCTCAGGACCGGGATGATGAGATCGCGCTGCGGGAGTTCTGCGAACAGCACGGGTTTCACCTGCAGCGTATCGCCGAGTACAGTCTGTCCGAGGAGAAGCGCGATGCGATCGGCGTGGAGCGGCCGCTACCGTGCGCCGAGTGTAATCGTATCCGCCTGTTGTCCAATGGGAATCTCAAGCCCTGCCTGCACTCCAACGAGGAAGTGCCGATCGACTGGAACGATATCGCCGGCTCCCTGCGGCGGGCGGTCCTGCTCAAGCCGGAGCGCGGTACGGTCTGTAACAACCGCTCCATGGTAGAGATTGGAGGATAGGGATGGCCACCAAGGATCATCTCACCCACGTGGACGAAACGGGAACTGCCCGGATGGTGGATGTTTCCGCCAAACCCCCGGTAGTGCGCACCGCCACCGCCGAGGGGTTCATCCGCCTGGCGCCGGAAACGGTACGCCTGATTCGGGAAAACTCTCTGGCCAAAGGGGACGTCCTGACGGTGGCGAAGATTGCCGGCGTCGGTGGGGCGAAACGCACCTCGGACCTGATACCCCTAACACACCTGATCGAAATTGAACACGTGGATCTGGATCTGCATTTGGAAGAGCGGGGGGTCCGGATTCGTGCCGGCGCCCGGTGCACGGGAAAGACGGGAATCGAAATGGAGGCGCTCACCGCGGTGAGTGTCGCCGCCCTCACCGTATACGACATGTGCAAGGCGGTGGACTCCTCCATGGAAATCGGGGCGATCCACCTGGTGGAGAAGACCAAGACTCCGATCGTCCCCGCCTAAGCGCGATGATCGTCTCAGTTGTGGGCTACGGCAAGTCCGGGAAGACGACCTTTGTCCTGGCGCTGATCCGCGCCGCTATCGCTTCCGGCGCCAAAGTGGCGGTACTAAAAACGGGTCGGCGTCACGGCACCCATCGTTCGCTGCAGGCCGTTCCGGACAGTGTCCGCGCGGCCCAGGCGGGAGCCGACCCAGCGGTTTTCTGGTGGGAGGGAGGTATCGACGCGGCTCTGGCCGATCGTCATCGGGAGCACGCGATCCCGCTCCCCCCGCGGGAATCCTTTGGGAAGGTATGGCAGGACCTCCTCCCCGGTGAGATCCGTGGGGCGCTCACCACCGCGGATCTGCTGATCGTGGAGGGACGGATCGTCCCGGGAGCGCGCGTGGTCCACCTTGCCACGACCACCCGCCCGAAGTACGTTCCACAGCGGCAGGACGTGGTGATCCGGTCGTTTGACGAAATCGAGCCGACCGCCGCCACGCTGAGTACAGAAATCGTGCTGTCACAGCACAGGAGGGAACCGATGCCAGGAAAACACACCGTGCAACGTCGCGGAGACGACCGCGCCGTAACGCTCCAAATTGATGGATCGCCGGTCGAACTCAACGGATACGTGATGGACGTCTTTCAGGAGGTTGTTCTGGGCTTGGTAAAGAGCCTGGAACGGAAGACCCCACCGGCGAGATCACCCTCACCGTGGGCGCCGCCGAATCACGCGACCCGTAAGCGGCCACGCCGGGGCGGCCGGGGCACGGCGTCAGGTTACTTGGGCACCGCGCTCCGGCTGAACCACTGTACTTGGAACGCTACCGCTAGACCGAGCTCCCGCCGAGGCCCAGCTCCAAGTGGTCGAACTGCACCGAAAACTGTTTCGGCACCATGATCTCTCCCACGCTGTCGATCGCAAAGTCGTCGGTCATACCGGCGATGTAGTCGAAGACCACCTGCTCCGGCTTGCCCGCCTCCGACTCGTAGAACGGCTGCATCTTACAGACGTAGTCGCCAAACCGCGCGGCCAGCGTATTACGCTCCGCGGCGTAGGCTGCTTCTTCGGTGCCGTAGCGCTCAAAGATCTCAACCAGGTAGTAATACAGCGTTTCCAGAATACGTTCAAAGTACTGGTGGTAGTTCTGGAGTGGGGGGCTCACATAGATCCGCTCGTAGTTGAAGTTCTTCACCTCGAGAAACGCCTGGTACACATCGTCGGAGAAACCGATCGCCCCCGTTCTCAGGGAATGCGCGATGAGATCGTTCACCAGGCTGTCGATAATCTCGGAGTTGTTTTCCCCCAGCAGCCGCCGCCCGGCGGAAGGAACATCTTCCAGCCGTACCAGTCCCAGTTGCATCGCGTCTTCCAGGTCCCGTCCCAGATAGGCGATCTTGTCGGACATGCGCACCGCCACCCCTTCCCACGTACTGGGAAGCTGGTCCCGCCGGGTAATCGCTGAAAGATCCTTAATCAGGTGATCGGGAGAGAGTTCCTGCTCGAACTTCTCACCACAGTGGTTAATGATACCATCCCGTACCGCGTAGGTCAGGTTGAGCCCACGGCCGTGGTTCGCCAGTTTGTCCACCACCCGCAAGCTGTAGATCTCATGCCGAAAGCCGTCCACCCCACGCAGGCGGGAGAGGATCTTCTCACCGAGATGTCCAAACGGGGTGTGGCCCAGATCATGGCCCATGCCGATCGCCCACGCCAGATCGGGATTCAGGTTCAGCGCCCGGGAGATCGTGGCGGCGATCGTGGACACGTGCATCACGTGCTCGATGCGCGTGCAAATATGGTCGTTCTTGGGCGCGAAGAACACCTGGGTTTTGTTCTTCATCCGGCGGAAGGGATAACTGTGGACGATGGCGGTGGTGTCCCGGAAGAAGTGTCCCCGTAGATCACGCTCGTCCTCCGGTCGCGGCACCGGGCGGTGCCGCAGTTCCTCTGAGGTGAGCTGGTTCTGAAAGAAGAGCGACCGGCCGAACTGCGCCTCCGATTCTTGCGGCTCTTCAGAGGGGGGCACTGTCAAACCCCAGTTTTTTCAGCTTAGGCTCGATCACCATGCGGCAGTACCCCTGTCGTGGATTGCTGTCGTAGAAGTCCTTATGGTACTCCTCCGCCGGATAGAACGTTCCCGCCTCAACGATTTCGGTGACGATCGGGTCTGAGAAATGTTGTTGCGCCGCAGCCTTACTCCGCTCCGCTGCGGCCCGCTGCTCCTCGTCGGAAACCATGATCGATGACCGATACTGCGGCCCCACATCGGCCCCCTGCCGATTGAGGGTGGTAGGATCGTGCGCCTTCCAGAAGACCTCCAGGATCTCATCGAGCGATACCTGCTCCGCGTCAAAGGTTACCCGCACCACCTCGGCGTGCCCCGTTTGCCCAGTACACACCTGCTGATAGGTGGGATGCTCCACATGGCCCCCGGCATAGCCGGACTCCGCCGAAATCACCCCGGGAATACGGAGATACACCGCCTCCACGCACCAGAAGCACCCTCCCCCGAGGATGATCGATTGTTCATTCATATGTTTTGCGCCTCCCTCAGCCAGAAGGTAACGATTGAGCCCGGGGAGTCAAGCGCGGGGTGCCTCGGGAACGACGTAACCGCGCGGCGCCCCGAGCACCGAAGAACCGGCCGATCTGCGTTTCGATGTCCGCTCGGCCGATATCGATTAGGTCCGTCTGGTGCGGTTTCACCGGACTCCGTCCCGCGATACCGGATACCTGGAAGCCGATATCCGCCAGTTCCAGGCTCTTGCGCAGCTGCTGAATGCCGAGCATGCCCATGGTACCGCTAAAAGCGTGTTTGGCGCTTTCCAGTTTCTGCGGCATGAAAGACAGCGCCAGACTCACCCCGATCGAAAAGGAGGCGCCCATGGCACGCACCACATCGATCGGCGTCTGATCTACCAACCCCCCATCCACGAGATTCATGTCCCCCACCTTCACCGGCCGAAAGAATCCCGGCACCGCGGCGCTGGCGCGAATCGCATAGCCGATACTCACATCGGAAAGCACCACCGTATCGGCACCGGGGAGCTCTCCCCGTGGCGGAGGCAGAAACCGCTCCAGTTCCCGACGATCGATCCGTGCCGCCACTCGGCGGGAGGTCATGATAACCCGCCGCTGGTGC
>JAWOCO010000034.1:0-3992 GCA_046483765.1 Alkalispirochaeta sp.
TTCATGCTCGTCCTGACGCTCTCCATTGCTGGTGCCATTACCTTCTTCTTCAATGGCGTACACATCACACCGTTCAAACTGAACGATGCCTTCGATCTGTTGAATCCCTTGCGCCAGGCTATGGGCGAGTGTCTCCTGCTCCGTGGCCAAGGTTCCGGCCTTCACGATGGCATCGGTCACTTCTAACCGGCGGAGAGACTCACGCACCTTTGTCTCCAGCACGAGCTCGGCCTCTTTCCGGGCGGATATATCGCGATCCGTGCCGATGACCTGGCCGATGGTGTTATCGGGCTGCCGGCTGATGACCACCGCGTGCGTCTCTATCCAGTACCACCGTCCCTCAGGATCCGATACGCGGTACTCAGCGTACAGCTCATCCACCACACCGTCATTCACCCGCTGCCACAGCGCGTCATAGGTGGGCAGATCATGCGGATGGATTCTGTTCTGGTAGGAGCCGGTGCGCATCTCCTGATCCGTGAAACCCAGACGGGTGAGCGTTTTGCTCGTATATCCGAAGTCATGCTCCAAATTACCGTAGAAAAATCCCGAATCAAATAAGCGCTTACGGAGTTGCGAATCCTTCAGAAGAGATAGCACCATTGCACTACTATAGTCCATTTTTACAAATTGTGGCAGGTTCGTTCGTGGCTCATTCCAGTGGGCCCTTGACCGGGTTACGGCATCGACGGTGCCCGCGCGGCGCGTTCCTTAAACACTGTGGAGAAGGTGAACCGGGGAACGGTTGTTTCCGGCTTGGCCGGAATCAAGAGCTCTTCCCCGGTGGCCGGATTGCGTCCCATCCGCGCCTTCTGTGGTCCCCGGACACTGAGCGAGAGATGTCCCATGGAGCCGAGAGACACGCGTCGCCCCAGGAGCGCCCCCGTCTCCACCGTGCTCAGGTAGTCATCAATGATGCCGCGGGCCACGAGCTGGGTCACGCCGTTGCGGTCGGCCACGTATTTCACGATCGACCGGAGAGTAAACTGGTCCGGTTGCTCCGCGTCATTCAGCGTGAGCGTTCGGTTTACGTGGACAAACCCGTTGGTGAGAAAGATCGCGGCCTGCCGCAGCCGTTCCCGTTGCTCCGCGGCAGCGACCCCCTCAGGGAACGTGGCGATGTGCAGTATTTCCGAGCTCCGTTCTATCGCCGTGCCGTGAAACGCTGCCGGTTGGTCCACGGTAACCTCCGTGGTGAGGCGTACATCCTCCGCGGTGAGCAGTTCCGGTACATCGGTGCGCGCCTTGATACTGGCGTACTCAAAGCTCCTGCCGTGGCCGGCGTCTCCGGTGGGCGGCCCGAGGACGATGAGGGAGGCGGAGTAGGTCAAGAGCAGCACGCCCCGGGTATCGTCTGGACTCACCAGATCCACCCCGATCATTCCTAACGCTTCGGTCTGCTCGATAAAGAGCCGGCGTTTTTCAAACCACACCTGTGCCATGCGCTCGATGGCGGTCTCCGGCGGGTCTATGCCCGTTTCTTCCGCAACCGCTGCAACGTGACGCTGCACGTTTTCCGGTAGTTGCTGGAGTTGTTCTGTGTATTCACCCATATCCAATATCTAAACTCCTTGCGCGAATCTGGAATTCTGCCGATTCCTGTGCAATGCTATAATTGTACCACGTCATGAAGGAGATCCTATGGGAACCTATTTAGAACAAGTACCGGAAGCGGTGCAGGGCCACATTCGCAGTATTACAAAGACTTCGGGCTTGCCCGACACGGACGAGTCGATTGAGACGATCGCCCACGCTTGGTTGGAGAAGAAACGTCTGTTTGAAGAGCGGCTGGAAGAGAACGATATGACCGAGGTTGACGAGTACAGCGCGGATGAGCCGCGGGGGGCGGTGCTGCTGACCTACTCCGGCTCGCTCATTACCCTGGGACCCGGGAATGAGGGACCACGGAGCGTAGGCTACACCTCCATCGGGTTGCGCCAAGACGTTCCCGATCAGGCCTCCGCCACCGACACCACCGTGGCTGAAGATATCGCCGTGGACGGAACGGCGCGTTTCACCAACGGTCCGATCGAAAAGAGCTCGCCGGTGTACTCCATCGCGATCAGCCCAGAAGACCTCTCCTCCGACGAAGCGGAAGAGCTGGTGACCAATGTGACGCAGGTTCTGGCTGAGGACTTTGTCGAGGTCAATAAAACGATCGTTACTCCATAATGGGCCGGGGCGCTGAACTCACGCGTGAGATCGAATCTCGCATAGATCGCAAGGCGCCCCCGCCGCCGGCGGAGCTCGCCGAGGACATGGCGGCTGCCTGCGAGGTGCTGGAGGGCGAGGCGGACGAGCGCCGTCCCCGGGACGATGCCAACCGCTCCGGCGGCGTGATTCGCCTGCTTCCCGACATCCCCACGGTGGTGCTGCCGGATATTCACGCCCGGATCGATCTGCTCGTGAAAGCGATGATTACCGCCTATCCCGAACACGGCATCGAAGATCCGCTGCTCATGGCGATAGACGCGGGCCGGGCGCAACTGGTGATGGTGGGCGACTACGTCCACGGGGAGGCGCGCGTCCGTGACCGCTGGGCCGCGGCGTACGGCGAGTTTCTGGACGGCTACCACCACCGGGAGGCGATGGATGCGGAGATGTACGAGAGTCTTACCTCGCTCCAGATCGTCTCCCTGCTGAAACGGGTGTACCCGGAGCACGTCCACGGACTGAAAGGTAACCACGAGAACATCGCCAACGAGGAGGGCCACGGAAACCACGCCTTCGGCAAGTTTGCCAATGAGGGGGCGATGGTGGCCGACTACATGGACCGCTTCTACGGGGGGGAGGCGTTCGATGGGGTGTACCGCTTTGAGCACGATCTCCCCCTTCTGGCGGTGGGAGATAGCTTCGTGGTTACCCATGCGGAGCCGGCGAAGTTCTTTACCTGTGATGAGATCCGCACCTACCGTGACCGTCCTGACGTCGTCGAGGGGCTTACCTGGACGGACAACGGCGCGGCGGAACCGGGAAGCGTCGCCGAAACGCTGGCTCATATGCTCCCGGATGTTCCGCCGGAGGATGCGATCCACCTCGGCGGTCACCGGCCGGTGTCCGGTCTCTACGCGCTCCGGGCGGAGGGACAGTACGTTCAGTTCCACAATCCCGCGCGGCTCATCGCCGCGATTCCCCCCAAGGCACGACGGTTCGACCCGGAAATCGATATCTTCGAACTGTAGAACTGTAGAGCTGTAGACGCCACGGAAGATAGGACGAAATATGGCACCAAAGATCCCGGATTCCATCGGAAAGTACACAGTGATCGACCGTCTCGCCCAAGGCGGGATGGGGGCGGTGTATACGGCGCAGCACCCCACCCTAGAGCGGACGGTGATCATCAAGAAGCTGACCCTTCGGGGCAACGCGGATATCCGGGAACGGTTTCGGCGGGAAGCGCAGATCATGATGGATCTGCGCAACGACGCGATCGTCAATGTGTACGACCATTTCCGGGAAGGCTCGTTTTACTACATCGTCTTGGAGTACGTGGACGGCGTCTCCCTGGAGGGGCTTATCCGGGAACGCCGTTATCTTCCCGATTCCGTGGCGCTGATTCTCTTTCGGGAGGTCTGCCGCGGTCTGGCCTACGCTCACGAGCGCAACGTGGTGCACCGGGACATTAAGCCCGCCAATATTCTCATCTCATCCCGCGGTGAGGTGAAGATCGTCGATTTCGGCATCGCCACGATTCACGGCGGTGAAGGCAGTGGAGGCGGCGAAGGCGGTGACGCGGGGCTCACCCGCGAGGGCATGACCCTGGGTACGCCGAGTTACATGGCCCCGGAACAGTTTCAGAGCACCCGGTCGGTGGACCGGCGCGCCGACATCTACTCCCTGGGGGTGGTGCTGTACGAGATGGTCACCGGCACGCGTCCCTATCCCGGCACCTTGTCACCGCAGGTAATCGCCCCGATTCAACGCGGGCGCTACCGGGCCGCCCGGGCGGTCAATCCCAAAGTCACCCCCTTCACCAACCGCCTCATCCCGCG
>JAWOCO010000041.1:0-4616 GCA_046483765.1 Alkalispirochaeta sp.
CCGACAACCACTCCGCCCTGCACGCGTACCGGTCGATCGGCTTCATTACAGTAGCAGATTACGTAGAAACAACCCTCAAGCGGCGGTCTCCTCCGCGATCAAACGTTCACGATTATTTTGGGTACGCCTGATTTTTCACTGCTGCAGGAACCACCTCTCCCGGAGCGCTCCCGCTTTGGGCGCTAATTTTACGGTATATTTGCACTCATATGTCTCTTGTTCAATCTTTATTCAATTATTTCGGTAAAAAACTTATTTAGGACGCGACATAATTCTTGACCTTTGGCGAGGAATTGCATACCGTTAGAATCAATGCTGCGGTTGCACACGTGTGTGGAGTGCGACCAGTCTTCGGACAGCACAAAAAAAGTGGAAGCGCGTATGCGTTTCACAGGAGGAACATATGACGAATTTACGTCGAACGATGACGGTACTTTTGATGGTGGCTATGCTTGCGCCGGCCCTGTTTGCCAACGGCCAGGGAGAAGAAGGCGCGGAGGCTCCCCAGGAAGTCACCATGACCTACGTTAACTGGGAAGAGGGCGTCGCCTGGACCCACTTCTTTGCCACCGTCCTTGAGGACGAGATGGGATATGATGTGTCCATCACGGCTGCAGATGTGGGCCCCGCCTTCTCTTCGGTTGCCAGTGGGGACCAGGACTTC
Organism: Alkalispirochaeta sp.; assembly: GCA_046483765.1. Taxonomy (GTDB): domain Bacteria; phylum Spirochaetota; class Spirochaetia; order DSM-27196; family Alkalispirochaetaceae; genus Alkalispirochaeta. Next base: position 665 of record JAWOCO010000041.1, read on the forward strand.
TTCATGGAAGCGTGGTTGCCCGGCCTGCATGACACCTATGTAGAAGGGGTTGATCTGGTAGAGGTTTCCAAGATCTACGAGGACGGTGTGACCGGACTGATCGTACCCACCTACATGGCTGAGGATGGCGTAACTGCCCTTTCGGATCTCGCCGATCCCGATGTTGTTGAGCAACTGAACGGTCAGATCACGGGTATTGATGCTGGTGCCGGTATGATGATCCGGACTGAAGAGGACTTGATCCCCGCGTACGGTCTGGATGAAGCCGGCCTCGAGCTGGTTCCCTCCTCGAGCCCCGCGATGCTTGCTGCAATGCAGTCAGCAATTGAGAATGAAGAGTACATCGTGGGTATGGGATGGCAGCCCCACTCCATGTTTGGACGCATGGACCTGACGATTCTCGAGCAGGACGGCGAAGAGATCTTCCCGATTGATGACATTTACATCATGGGTCGCCCCGGAGTTGAAGAGGATCTGCCGGAAGTGGTTGAGTTCTTTGAGAACGTAATGTGGAACAACGACACGATTGGTTCCCTCATGGTACACATCGGCGACTCCGATCTGGATACGATGGAAGCTGCCCGCGAGTGGAAGAACGAGAATACGGATATCTGGGCCGACTGGATTCCGAACTAAGAACCGCAAGGTTCTCAACAGGAAGGGTGCGATTCGTCGCACCCTTTTTTTTGCCCGCCGGTTTTCAGACCCGGTCTAAATCCAATAGTTCTGCCCGCCACCCCTGTGTCAACACCGACTCCGCCGCATCCCCAAACCGCACCAGGTCTTCCACGGCGGTCTTGGTAGCAATCAGCGCCGATTGGATGTTGAACTCGGATCCCCGTTGCTCGATGTGCTCCATCACGCGCGCAATTTGCTGCCCCCGCTCCTCGCGTGAGGGTCCAGCAGGTGGCAGGCGCTCCAAACGGGCGGCCTCTTCAGCGTTGGGGGTGCCGGTACTCAGAGCGTTAATCGCTGCAACGTGCGCCGAGGTGAGCCATCCGGGAAGCGCGCGAGCGCCCGGTTGCAGCGGCTCGCCGGAGGCGATCCCCTCCATGATGTGCTGCAGATCCCGAGGCCGGGCGGAGCGCTTCTTCCCGTTGATCCGGGGAAGGCGCAATTCTCGACTCCAATCCAATAGACGCAACGCCAGCAGCGTCTGCTCCGGGGTCGCGCGATAGTCGTCGAGGAAGCGCCAATCCGCCGCTTCCGAATGGGAAAACCCCGCCCGCTCTTCCACCACGCGCCGGGATTCCTCCCGCGCCCATGCAAGCTGTGGACTCCCGGTGAGCTGTTCGGTAAACCGAGACAGGATCTCCCGCAGATGCAGCACATCGGTGGCGGCATAGCGGACCTGAGCCGAGGAGAGCGGCCGGGCGGCCCAGTCTGATCGCTGCTGCCCCTTGCTAATCACGATTCCCAGCATCGAATCCAGCAGTGCCGCGAGGCCCACCGGATAGCGATACCCACAGAACGCGGCAAAGACTTGCGTATCCACAACACCGCGCGTTTCCGCCCCGTACTGCCGGGCTACCAGCCGGGCGTCGTCGTGTCCTGAGTGAAACACTTTGGCCTGCGCGGGATCGGCCAGCCACGTCAATACCGGCTCCAGGTCTCTCACCGAGAGTGGATCAAACAGAAAGACCTCCTGATCGGTGGCGAACTGCATCAGCAACACCCGGGTGGTGTCGTTGCTGAACTCCATATCCGCCGCAACAACGTCCGTCGCGCGGAGAGCATCCAGAAACGCGGGAACCGCCGCGTCGCGGTCAATAATGGTAATGGGAAGAGATTGGGAATTAGGTTGTGACATCGATGCATAGCATAGACCAGAAGCATCGACGTTCATAGATAGCGATAGTTTTCGACGCCCATGAGCCCAGATTTGTTCCAACAATTGCTATCAAATGTATGATCGCAGTATACTCACTTCCATGACTCCCAAACATCAGATCGTTCGCGATCACATTGAGCACCTCATCGAGGAGGGACAGATCAAACCCGGTGACGCCCTTCCCGGCGAAATGGAGCTGTCCCGCGATCTCGATGTTAGTCGCAATACGATCCGCCACGCCCTGGATCAGCTCTCCCGAAAGTACCACATCGAGCGCACTCGGGGTCGGGGGACCATCTTTCACGGCGACTTCGCAGAGACCACGTCGGTGAAATCGGTTGGATTCATTAATAGCTCCGTTACCTACACGATCTATCCTGGAATGATCCATGGCCTTGAGGAAGGACTATTCACCGGCGGTTACTCGATGATTCTCGCCAACGGGAACTACGACCCGGAAAAAGAGCAGGAATCCGCCCGAAGAATGCTGGCCCAGGGGGTGAGTGGCATGATCGTGGAACCAATGATTAGCGCGCAACTCACCTCGGATAGCGACTTCGTGAAACTGCTGAATCGCTCCGGCGTACCGATCCTCACTACCAACTGTATCGTGTCGGGACTCCATGCCTCGTATATCACCATGGACGACTACTGGATCGGCAGGCAGGCGGCGGACTACCTGATCCGCCACAACCACCGACGCATGGGTTGTATCTATAAGGCAGACCCCGGTGCGGGACAACTGCGGGCACAGGGATTCCAGGATCACCTACGCGCCCAGGGAATCGAGCCGGACGAGTCACTGTTTATCGACTACTCCCAGGAGGATGAGCGACTTGTTCCGGGCGTACACTTCACTCAGCGCCTCCTGGACTCCAGCGATCCTCCCACAGCAATCTTCTACTTCAATGACCAGATCGCCGTTCAGGCGTACGAGCTCTTTCGTGAGGAAGGTATCCGCGTGCCGCAGGACCTTTCGATTATCGCCGTGGATAACATCGCCGAGGCGGCCCATGTGCGGCCTGGGCTCACCACGTTCCATCACCCCAAGGAGCTCATGGGCAAACTGGCGGCGGACGTAATGTTGAGTCAGCTCGCCACCCCGCCCCAGATCGCGCCCTATGGGATCTCTCTGGAGCCGCCGCTGGTAGAACGGGGAAGCGTGGGCGCCCGGCCGTAGCTCACGGCCCCACCCGCGACCTGAGCCGCGCCGGCACCCACTACCGGCACCCTCCGCGGTTAGGAAATGAGCACCTCAGACGGAATATCTACGTCGATCCGAGCGATTTCACCGCTGCGATCAAAGAGTGACTGCGACAAATCTCGGGAGAGCTGGGCCGCGCCCTCCTCCACCTCCGAACCATCGATCAGCGTCACCCGCAGGCCAGGAGTTCCCTGTCTGCGGTACACCACTGGTACCTGACAATACGTAAACGCCAACGCCTGCGCGGGCAGCGTGATCGTCTGCCAACGGCCGGAGAGGTCCAGGTACCTGAATGGCGAGGGTTCCGCGGTGAACTCACCAGCCCGTAGGAGCAGCGGACGAAACGCGACACGCCCCTGATGCACCTGGACTCCGAGTTCTCCGAAACGCGCGATCACATCCTCTTTGACCTGACCGGTCATTCCCGGTTGCTGGGCTCCAGCAAATCCCGGTGTGTGGGAGTAGGGATCCACCGGTATCGCTCCATACTCCGCCGGAGTCTTGTGCACGCCGATTCCCGCTTTGATCTCGAAGTAGTGCGCGGCAAGGTTCTTGTTGCCCGCACGAACTGACTCAAGAACAGCCACGTTGAGCTTGGATACCATGTGCCAGTAGATTGAACCGAGCCCCTCGTACTTAAAGAACGTTCCCGACCGGCCGGTAAACGCCCGATGGTGGAAGACGGCCTCATAGATCTCCAGGACCGTAGCCCGATCTGTCTCCGATGGGGCCGAGTCACTATCGGTAGCTGCTATAGCATCCAACGCCTTTTCGAGCTCCCCGGCGTTCCGAAACGCCGCATGAAAGCGCACGGTACCGGTCGTGTCGCGCCGCACGACTCTCCCGTCAGCCCGGTCCGCCTCGGCGAGAAGCCACGGGGATCGCCGTACCAGATCCTCGGGGATCCGGTTCTTCTC
>JAWOCO010000101.1:0-6566 GCA_046483765.1 Alkalispirochaeta sp.
AGAGGGTCGGTTCCCGGGCGGGATCGTTCATCGGAGGCAGTCAGCGCTGTTCCCGTGGGAAGGTTGCGGCGCGGGGCGTAGCGCGCCTCAAGCGATTCCACCATCGCCTGGTGAATCTCGGGGGCACGCTCGCCGGTGGTGCGCCGCAGCGCGCGGCGCATGCCCAGGAAGGGCCAGCGTTGAAACTCGCGGTTCAGTTCAATGAACGCCTGTTCGCCGTACTCTCGCAGGAGGTAATCGGTCATGATGTAGCCGGCGGAATAGATCCGGCCCCGCGGGGGATACGCCGAGGCTACCCCGGCCTGGTCGTAGCTGTACATCTCATCCGCCAGAATCGGTGCCACCCATTCCATTTCAAAGTACGGGTTGCGTCCACGCCCTCCCGCGGTGAGCACCGTTTCCGCAGTGGTGGTGGGGCCCTCCAATGCCCACCCCGGCAGGAAGAGCGTGCCTCCCGCAGCGGCGAGCGGTCCAAAGACGCGCGAGGCGGTTCCAAAGAATCCGATCGGCTGCATTAGGTGTAGGTAGTGGGTGACCTCGTGGACGAATACCGACTCCAGCCAATCTTCGGTACGGGCGCCCATCCAGGGACCCGCGGGGGCGGCGGTAAAGAGCGCCACGTGGGGTGGAAAGGGGGTAAAAAAGCCGTTGGCCCGGGCGGTCTCCCCGTAGAGCACCACGGGAATCCGCTTGCTCGGCTCGTACTGGAGGAACGCGGTGGTCCGCTCCCACACGGAGGGCGCCAGTTCCGCCACGCGGGCGGCGTCGTCGGCATCCTCCGTGCGATAGATCACGCGGAAATGGTCGGTGTCGTACTGCAACCACTGCTCAGCGGCAGCGGTGGCGGGGACCGCCAGCTGTACCGCCAGCAGCAGGAGCGCGGCGCCGAGCCCAGCCACCGCATTCAGACGTGCCGTACGGTCGCGGCACACCGCCCCGTCTGCCGGGCGTCTCACAAATCGACCCCCCGGGTGGCAAACATGCGAATGCCCTCAGTTTCAAACTTGGACCGCAAGGTTTCCACTTGTTCCCGGATCGTCCTGGCCTCCGCTTCGGTGACATACGCCACGTAGACGAAGTTCTCCTCCGGCCAAATATGGTCCCCGCGGCGGGGGCCGGCGTGGCCGGCTCCCTGGACTTCCGGGAAGAGGGTGTAGTGCTGGCCCACCTCCGCCGCCTCCAACAGTTCGAAGAAGTCATCTTCCACTGAACGGTTGGCGATCACCTCGATGCGAATGATATCACTCATGCGTTCTGCTCCTCGCGCGCTTCCTCCGCCTCATGGCGCTGGATGCGCCGCTGCTCTCGCCGTTTCAGACGGGCATCACGTTTTTCGGACATGCGATTAAAGATCGCATAGATCACCGGGATCAGGTACAGCGTCAGCAGTGTTGCCACGGTAAGACCGCCCACCACCGTTTTGGCGATTGGCTGCACCAGACTGGACCCCTCGCCCGCGGCAAATGCTACCGGCAGCAGTCCCAGGACGGTAGTAAGCACCGTCATCAGAATCGGACGGAGACGGTTGCCCCCAGCCTCGACACAGGCGTCGGTGATGGAGAGCCCCCGCTTGCGCAGGAGGTTGGTGTAGTCCACCAGCACGATGCCGTTATTGACCACGATACCCACCAGGACTACCAGACCTACCGCCGTGAAGAGGCTGAAGTTGGTACCGGTGGCCACGTAGAGCACGATAACCCCAATCAGCGTCAGGGGTACCGTAAAAAGGATAATGAACGGATCGAGAAACGACTCAAACTGACTGGCCATGACGCCGAACACCAGGAAGATCGAAATCAGGAGCACGTAAATGAACGTCTGGCCATACTCCTGCAGATCCTCGAAATCGCCCCCGTAGGTAATAATGAGCTCTTCATTGGAGGGTATCTCCTCCTGGATCAGCCGTTGAATCTCCGGCATTACCACGTTAATCGTCTCTCCCGAGGCTAGGCCGGCGGTAATGGTGAGCGTCCGGCTTTGGTCCTCGCGGGTAATGCTCACCGGTCCGGTGGTGCGCTCCAGCGAGACAAAGCTCGAAAGGGGAATCTGCTGCCCGAACTGGTTATTGATGACGATCTTGTCCAGATCCGGGATCTGGTCGCGACCGCGCTCCTCCAGTACCAGCAGAATATCGTACTCGTTACCACCGGTGCGGTAGCGGCCGGCGGTGATACCGTCGATATTGGCGCGGACCTCCTGGCCCACGGTGCTCACGTTGAGCCCCAGCTGGTACGCCTTCTGGCGGTCGACCACGATTTCCACCTGTGGAAGCCCCTCGGAGAGGTTCATTTGCGGCTCCGTGGCGCCGGGAACCTCATCCTCGATGAGCTCGATGATGCGATTGCCCGTTTCCCGCATAAGGTCGCGGTCGTCGCTGCGGAGGGTAATCTCCACGGGAGAGGCGTTAAACCCGCCACCTCCCGGCCCACCGCCACCACCAAAGGTGAAGACCGCCCCAGGGAAGTTGTCAAAGTAGCCTCGCAGGAGCTCCTGCACCTCCTGGGCGCTCATCTCCCGCTCTTCAAAGGAGGGGAGCACAATCGTCAGGCTTCCCTGGCTGGTGTCCGCGGCGCCCAGTCCGAAGAAGGAACGCTCTCCCGCCTGCACGATGATATCCTCGTAGGCGGGAATTTCCGATACGGCGATCGCCTCCAGTCGCTGCAGGACCGAACGGGTCACCTCCAGCCGCGTACCGATCGGCATTTCCACCTCAAGGGTCACCGAATCTTCCTCTTGTTGGGGAGTAAACTCGAACCCGGTCATGGGAATCATGAACAGACTACCCACGAACGCGCCGAGCACCAGGACGATCACGATCCATTTGTGTCGGAGCGAAAACGCCAAGCTTTGCTTGTATCGGGTGTCCAAGCTGGTGAACATGCGCGCCATGCCGCCGTCCACACGTTTCAGGATTCCCCGGAGCGGCCGCTGCTTGCGCGAATAGATCGGCAAGTAGTGGCTGGTAAGCACGGGAATCAGGAACACCGCCACCGCCAGCGAACTCAACAGCGAGATCACCACCGTAAAGGCGAGATCACTAAAGAGCTCGCCGATCACTTCCAGTTGGGCCCGGAAGATCGCCAAGGGAACAAACACGAAGACGGTGGTCAGGGTGGAGGCGGTAATCGCCGTGACCATCTCCTGACTTCCCAGAATGGCGCTGGCGGTAAGTTTGGCGCCCTTCTCCCGGTAGCGGAAGATGTTTTCCAGGATGACGATACTGTTGTCCACCAGCATCCCGATACCCAACGCCAGGCCGGTGAGGGTCATTAGGTTGAGGGTGAGTCCCGCGAAGTACATAAACATCAGCGTCACCACGATCGATACGGGAATCGAAATCGCGATAATCAATGTCGTTTTTAGGCTGCGCAGGAAGAAGAACAGAATCAGTACCGCCAGCACACCGCCGGTAATGGCGGAGTTGGAGACGTCCGACAGACTATCGCGGATGAGCGTGGTGGTGTCCTCTACGACACTTACCTCCACCCCCACCGGCAGCGACTCGTTGATGCGCTCCAGCTGCCCGATGACGTTATCCGCCACCTGCACCGAGTTGGTGCCGCTCTGCTTCTGGACGGTGACAAAGACGCCCGGCTCCCCGTTGATAAACACCGAACTGGTTTCGTCGCGGTAGCCATCATAGACGTTGGCGATATCCCGCAGGCGAATGCCGGTGGCGGGGGTGACCTCCCCGGTAGATGGGTCCTGGCTGGGACGTTCACGATACGCCACCACCGTGTCGCGAATCTGCTCGATCGAATCATACTCACCGGCGGTGCGAATCAGATAGTTCACGTTGCCTTCGGTGATGTTTCCCGCGGAGACCTGGGCGTTATTGGCCCGGAGGGTGTTGGCGATCTGGGTGAAGTTGAGCTCGTACGCCTCCAGCCGGTTCTGGGGAATTTCGATGCGGACGATCCGTTGCCGCCCACCCTGGACTCCGGCTAACGCCACCCCCTCGATCTGTTCCAGACGGGGCTGCACCGTATTCTCCGCCAGTTCCCGCAGTTCCTCGGGACTTCGGTTTCCCGACATCTCCAGCTGGAGGATCGGAATCAGGGCCGGGTCAAACTTGAAGATCTGCGGCGTCGAGGCCTCATCGGGCAGCACCTCTTTTACCAGCTCCAGCCGGTCTCGGACCTCATTGGTGGCCTCAGTCATATCGGTGCCGTAGGTAAACTCCAGCTGGACCTGACTGGATCCTTCGCTGGAGGTGCTGCTAATCGTTTCGATATTGCTCACGTTGGAGAGCTGTCCCTCCAAGGGGCGGGTGACGCTGCGTTCGATCTCCTCGGGACCGGCGCCCTCATAGTTGGTGAAGAGAATCAGCACCGGGGGATCGATCTCGGGGAAGAGGTCGATCGCCAGATCGCTGGTGGTGTACAGACCGAATCCGAAAACCAGCGCGAATATAATGAAAACCGTGGTCGGTCGCGAGACAACGCGTTTGCTCATGCTCATGACCGCCCCCTACCGCACCGTGTCTTCGGCGGTGAGCGGCTCCACCGTATCGATAATCCGTACGCGGGAGCCGTCTTCCAACAGATTCTGTCCCTGATACACCACCCGCTCGTCGGGGGCCAGACCCTCGGTGATTTCCAGCTTGTTATCGATCTCGATTCCCGGATTGACGCTCCGCCGCTCCGCGGTGTTCTCCTCGGTGACGACGTAGACAAAGGTGTCGCCAAAGCGCCGAATCACTACATCCGAGGGAACCTTTACGATGTTGTCCTTCTGCTCAGTGATGATACGTACCTCTGCGAACATACCCGCGCGAATCACCGGATCCGGCTCATCAAAGCGGAGGGTCACCTCCAAGGTGCGCGTCAGCGGATCCACCACCGGACTCAGGTCGGTCACCGTGGCATCGAAGGTTCGGTCCGGAAACGCATCCAGGCTAACCACCGCCGGAAGACCGCGGGATACTTTGGAGATGAACCGTTCCGCCACATTTACGCTGATTTCCAGATCGTTGGTTCTCGAAACCTGGCCCACCGGACTCGAGGGGGTCACCTGGGCGCCCACCCGAGCCGGCAGGCGCGTGATCGTCCCGGAGATCGGGGCCCGCACCGGACTCAGGGAGAAGTTCTGGCCGGGGCGGGAGGGGTCTACCTCGGCGATCGTCTCACCGGCCTCCACCGTCTGCCCCACCCGTACGTAGAGCCGGGCGATTTCCCCGTTGGTATCGGAGAAGACATCGACGCTGGTGTCCGTTTCCACGTCACCGTTTATTTCGATGTAGTCGTTAATCTCACCCTGCACCGCGGGGGTGACGTTCACGGCAAACACCGTGTCCACGTTCTCGCTGCCGGTGGCTTCTTCCTCGGACCCGTTGTCCTCGCCTCCGTTCCCGGCGTTCCCATTTCCGGCGTTCGGTAGCAGTCCACATGAGGCGACGGTGGCAAAAAGGGTTACCACCGCCACGGCGAACAGCCGGCGGCCGACGGTTTGGTAGTTTCGGTTCATTGCTGTATCTCCCTGATTTCATCCAGTGTTGCGTTCATTTCGTATTCCAGGTCTAAGACGCTGTCCATAATGTTCTTCTTTTCTTCCAGAAGGTTAAGCTCGGCATCCTGGAGTTCGACCTCCGCGGTTTGCACCTCCAGTAGGTCTCGGAGTCCGTTGTTGTAGCCCACCTCCGCCAGGTCATAGGCGCGCTGCGCCAGTTCCACGTTGCGTTCCAGTGCCCGGAGCGTCTGGCTACTATTGCGAATCTGCAGCAACAATCCTCGGACACTGATTTCCGCACCGCGCAGTGCCTGCTCCACGTTAAGGCGGTTCTGCTCCAGTTGCATATCGAAGTCCGACAGCTGGTTGCGGGTGCGGCTGTAGGGGAGCCACGCATCCAGTGGTTGCACGATGGAAATCGAGAACCGTCCGCTGCGCTGTGACCAATTATCCCCATCAAGTAGATTGTCACTCCAGGGATCACCGCTAAAGGAGGGATCCACGTTGAAGCCGAAGCGCAGATATGGCGCCCGACCGGTCTGGGCGTCGAAGTCCGTGGCGCGACGCTGCTCCCGCAGTAGCTGGGCGGCCTTTTCCAACTGTTGAACGTCGAACCGCTGTCTCAGTACCGCCCGTTCCACATCGGTGGTGTCAAAGGCGATCTCCGGCGGGTCGATTTCGCCGGTGGGATCGATCTCCGCCGAAAGGGGCAGGCCGATGCTGTTTTTGAACGCCAGCAGCGCCTGCTGGAAGGAGGTTTCCAGGCCGGTGAGCGCGGGACGCAGATTCTCCAGACTCACCTGACTGGAGAGCAAGTCGTACTCGTCGATAAGTCCGTTGTCGAAGTTGGCCTGTGCCTGCTCGTAGCGGCGCTCCGCGTTGGCGATCTGTTGCTCCTGCAGCGCCATGCGCCGCTTGAGCAGGATCAGGTCGTAGAACTGCTTACTCACATCCCGCTCCACCTGCGCCCGGGCTTCCGTGAGTGAAATCAGGCCGTTCTCGTAGTCCAGCCGCGAGAGCGAAATCCCCGGCACCATTTGCATCGAGAGTACCAGACTCAGGTCTACCCCGGCGGACATGAACCAGCGCGGCTGTTCCTGGGTTTGCAGGGCGACCTC
>JAWOCO010000184.1:0-3895 GCA_046483765.1 Alkalispirochaeta sp.
CTGCCGCACCAACGCAGTGTAGAAGAGAACGACTGCAACGTGGAGGAGGAGCGCCGCCTGTTCTACGTAGCGATCACCCGCGCCCGGGAGCGGCTCTACATGACCAGCTGCCGCCGCCGCCACGTGCAGGCGGAGATCGTGGAATCCTCGCCCTCCCCGTTTCTCGAGGAGATCCCTCCGCAGCTACTTCAGAACACGGGCACCAACCACACCCCCGATATGGAAGTGCCGGAGGATCCTTTCGCGGCACTAAAATCGCGCTTCGGAGGTTAGACATAGGGTGTGTCGACAATCGTGTTGCACGAGAGCCGACAAATCATTGTGGGACAGAGGTTTCCGGCAAGATACAGAGAGCTCGAATGCTATTTCTTTTTATCAGAATACGTTACAGAAAATCTGCAACACGATTCTCGATACTGCCGTCTTAGCTCAACGTCCGACGATCTTCCAGCGGGGCATAGCCTTGGAACTTCTGTGTGAGCCGCGCTACCTCGTCGTCGGGCAGGATTGTCGGCTCACCCACGGTGCGTGCGCGCCAGTAGACCTCCGCGGTAAACTCCAGCTCCTCAGCGATGTAAAACGCCTCTTCCAGAGACCCTCCCACGGTGAGCACCCCGTGATTCAGGAGAAACACTGCCTTCCGGTCCTGCATGTACCTTAACGCCACCTGCGCCAGCTCCTCCGTGCCGAACGTCCGGTACGGAGCGCATCGAACTGTCGGGCCCGCAAGGGCTACGATATAATGATGTGGCGGCATTTCCCAGTTGAGCACCGCCAAGGTAGTGGCGAAAGGCGAATGGGTGTGTACCACCGACCGCACGTCCGGCCGCTCGCGGTAGAAGATCGTGTGCATCGCGTATTCGCTGGAGGGATTTCGATCGCCCTCTACCACCGATCCGTCGGGATCGATGAGGACCACATCCTCGGGACGGATCTCGTCATAATGGACCCCGGAAGGAGAGATGGCACAAAGCCCCTCCGCGGGGGAGTAGAGGCTGAGATTCCCGCCGGTGCCCTTGGTGAGACCCGCGGTAAGAAGCCTTTTTCCGTGTTCAACGATCAGTTCGCGTTCGTATTTCAGTTTCATAGGCGTGGCTGAACGGTAGCAGAAAACCGCGACATTGCCAGCCCAACCGGAACCGCTGCCGGTGACGTTGACCGCCTCCACGCACTACACTGCCGACATGAACGCACAGTCAGCACGAAGCAACAGTGAGTCGGAGTACTTTGGAATCGTTACCGCCTACGGAGAGGTACTTCCTCGCATCGCGGATCACGTATTTATTGCCCCCGGAGCGGTGGTGATGGGCGACGTGGAGCTCGGCGCCGAGGTGGGGATTTGGTACAATACGGTAGTTCGCGGTGATGTGAACACGATCACGATCGGCGAGCGAAGCAACGTACAGGACGGGTGCGTGCTACACACCGGCTATGGCGAAGAGCACGCGCTACATATCGGTCGAGACGTGACGATCGGCCACAACGCCTGTGTGCATGGATGCACCGTGGAAGACGAGTGTCTCATCGGTATCGGGGCCAACGTGCTCAACGGCGCCCTGATTCGCACCCGCTCCTACGTGGCCGCCGGGGCGTTGGTGCCGCCCGGTATGGAAGTTCCCTCAGGTGTGCTGGTAGCGGGGGTACCGGCCAAGATCATTCGCGACCTCAAGCAGAGTGAACTGGACGACCTCATTCCCTCGGCGGAACGCTATCGGAAGTACGCTACTGAGCACCAAAAGGCGCTTCGGTCAGCTCAGTGATGTCGGTAATTTCCTGCCGGGTCGCGGTGATCCGATACCAAGCGTCGTCTCGGCTATCGACGGTGGCGCGAACGTAGATCGTGTACTCCCGAGGTACACTGGCCAGTTCCAGGTCGCCCTCGGCAGTACGCCGGGGCCAGTACTTCCAGGCCCGGTCCATCCGCTGCAGCCAGTCCGACACATCCACCCGAAGGATTTCAACCACCGCGTCCACTCGTCGGTGGCGGTGCATGCGTCTGAGGCGAAAGGTGAAGCGCTTCTGTAGTTGGACACAGCTCCAGCCCTTCGGGGCACACGGAAACCGAAGTACCGCCACCCGACGCGCCACCACCCGCCGGCGGGGAGAACGCACGCCGTCGTCTGGTTCCGACAGTAGCGTGACTCGATCCTGCACCAGTCCTGGAATTCGACGTACCAAGACCGCCCGGGTTCCTTCTTTGACGCGGTCCTTCACGATGTATGCACCGATCAGCGCCAGCGCCCACGGCAGACTCCCCCCGGACCAGCGCGCCTCGGCAAAGACGGTGGCGATCACCGCCACGGTCATCGCCAGTCCTGCCGCCAGCGCCGCGGCCACCTGGAAGATGCGTTGGTTCCGACTACTTTCCCGCGCCGGAAGGTAGAGAATGGACTGCACCCACTTCTTGAGCTCCGCGTCCCGCGCCACCTGGTCCGGGTCGGCATGGAGCGTCACCACCCCCCACCGCTCCGCCGCAGACTCGAGTTCGCGGAGCCACTCTTCCAGATGTTTCCGTTCTTCCGGCGACACCGGCGTGGCAGGCCGGTTCTGGTGCGACAGGATCGTTCGCGCCACCCGCCGCGCCGTCGTTCCCCACAGATACTCACGGGCGGGCTGAGCGATATCTGCATGGCGCAATAGCACCCGCTCGCAGCGCTTCAGCGCGTGCCGGCCTCGCGCCACCACCTCGTCTACTACTCCCCCACCGGTGACCGCTTCCCGAAGTTCCTCTTTGAGGGCAGAATGGAAGAGGTTACACACCATGCGCAGCTCGTAGCTGGGGTCTGTCTCAAAGGCGTGCTCCAGCCGCCACAGCGGGTTGTCGGGGTCATCCGAAATGAGAATATCCAGCCCCTCTCGGCGCACCTGATAGCGAGCGTGAGAGATCACCCCAGACAGGAAGCGCTCCCGTGGGAGGGAGCGCTGGTTAATCTGCAGTTGCGCCGGCAGGTAGGCGAAGAGATCGAGCCGTCGACGCGCACCGCCGGTAAGCGGGAACCGCGCCTTGAGCTCGATCATATGCGGTCCGTGAAGGCGCAGACGCACCCGCTACTGGACCTCCACCGCGGTTAGCTCATCGCCCTGGGTTATGGCATCCACCACGTCAGCTCCGGTGGTCACCTTGCCGAAGACGGTGTGGCGTCCATCCAGGTGCGGCTGCGGGGCATGGGTAATGAAAAACTGACTTCCGTTCGTGTTGGGCCCGGCATTGGCCATCGAAAGGACTTTGCTTTCGTGCTTCAACGGATTGTCTTTTACCTCGTCGGCAAAACGGTAGCCGGGACCGCCACGACCGGTACCGGTGGGATCTCCCCCCTGCACCATAAAGTTCGGAATTACCCGGTGAAATACGGTGCCATCATAGAACCCCTGCTGTGCCAGAAAGACGAAGTTGTTCACCGTCTGCGGCGCATGCTCCGGGTACAGCTCCAGCACAATCTCGCCCTTGCTGGTGGACATCTTCACGGTATAGGTCGAATCGGTATCGATCGACATCTCGGGAGCCTGCTCCCACTGTTGAGTACTCATCTGCTAAACGTAGCAGGTCCGCTCAGAGCGTACAAGCCGAGGGCTATATACACCTTCCTGTTGCACCGCCCCCGCTGACCGCCCGGACCTGGCGCCCCGCGCTTCGATACTGCCGCCTGATTGAGGCGCCCCGCGCAGCGATACTGCCCCGCTTGTTGAGGCGCCCCGCTGGGGATCCGCCCCCCGGCCGGCAGATCGCGGCCCGGCTGGGGATCCGCCCCCGGCCGGCAGATCGCCGCTCTGCTGCATCACGCGGCCCCGCTGGGGGTCTCCCCCGGGCCGGCAGATCGCGGCCCGGCTGCATCACGCAGCCCGCGCAACGGTAGCCGGCGACAGGGTACACCTCACGCAGCCCGCGCCAGGTCAC
>JAWOCO010000230.1:0-3517 GCA_046483765.1 Alkalispirochaeta sp.
GAATGCCGCAGTAGTAGCAATCACACCGGCAGTAGTTGGAGTATTCCAAGAGCCCCCGCAGCCACACCTCCGGCCCCACCGTGCGGTCTAAGGCGCTGCGGGCGGCGGCAAAGAGCGCCTCGTCGCCGCCGGGGTACTCGCCGGCGAGCCACCCCGCTATCTCGCGTGCCGCCTGTGCGCCGCGCGGCACGCGCCTATCTTGCGTCCCTCGCCTATCTTGCGGCGGCCCACCGACATCGATGTGCCCTCACAGATAGAGGTCGCGGGCCCCGTGGATCGTCCGCTCATAGTAATCACTGAACTTCTTGTGCAGCTTGGGAGTTCGAAACGCCGCGGTGGCCAGCTCTTTTCGAATTAATGCCTCGCCCTTGGCCTTGGTTTCGCTCGTGGCGAAATCGTCAAGCCACTCCCGAAAGGTGAGAATCGCGTTCAGCTTGCAGAAATCCCCCTCATGACAGGAGCGCAGCAGCCGCATGATCCGCTCACCGGTACGCCCGATGCGGTATCCGGCGGTACAGAAACTGGTGATGTAGCCCATGTCCGCCAGGTCGCGCACCAGCTCGTCCACGGATCGCGGATCCCCCAGCATAAACTGCTGCCGCGCCTCCTCCTGCGCATCGTAGGTCGTGCTGTAGGCCCCGAGACCGATCCGGGTCGAGGCGTCCATTTGGGTGATTCCGCGGCGCACCGCCTCATTGCGTACCGCTGCGGTCTCCCGCGCCGTGCAGATCATGCCGGTATACGGAACGGAGAGCCGAAGCACGGTGATCAGCTTCAGGAAGTCGGCGTCACTCACCGCATAGGGGCTGTTGCGCGTACCGGGAGCGTTGTGGGCAGCTTCTAATCGGGGAAAGCTGATCGTGTGGGGACCAATTCCGCGCCACGTCTGTTCCAGCTCCCGGGTGTGGTTCACCAGCCCCATGACTTCAAACTTCCAATCGTACAGGCCGAAGAGCACCCCGATACCCACGTCGTCTACCTCGGCGTCCTGGGCGCGATGCATGCAGTACAGCCGCCACTTGTAGTCGGCCTTCAGGCTCTTGTGGCCGTGGACGCGCCGATACGTATCGCGGTGGTAGGTCTCCTGAAACACCTGAAAGGTACCGAGTCCGACGTTTTTCAGACGGCGCAGCGACTCGATATCCAAGGGCGCGGCGTTCACGTTGACGCGGCGAATATTGGCGTGGCCCTTGCGCGTGGGCACGCGCACGCCATAGACGGCGTTAATGCTCTCTTCCAGGTAGTCGATATCACTTAACGGATGCTCGCCGTACACCACGATTAGTCGCTTATGGCCGAACGTCCCCGTAAGGGAGCGCGTCTCCTGGCGAATCTCCTCCGGCGTGAGCCGCACCCGTTCCATTTCGTGATTCTCTTGGCGAAAGCCACAGTAGGTGCAGCTGTTAATGCAGTGGTTGGACATATACAGCGGCGCAAAGGTGACGATGCGGTTATCGTAGGCGTTGAGCTTAATTTCGAGCCCGGTCTGCCGCATCTCGTCGAGCAGATCAGGATCTTCCACCTGGAGCAGCGTTGCCGTCTCCGTGGGTTCCAGAGTTTGCATCGCTCGGGACTTATCCAGAATATCGCGCACCCGCTGCGGGTCGGGGTTATGCGCCTCCGCCAGTTGGCGGTAAATCTCGTCGTCGTCAATGAAGTCGCGTCCCGCGCTGTCGAGGTACTTATCGATCTCTTCAGGCTTTATGACAGACTCCGCCCATGCCAGTTCCTGCGCTCGTGCAGCAGTCATCATGAGGTGTTCTCCTGTGATTGTTCAGAAGGGTTCCATCACCATCAGGCTCGCGCCCTCTGGATCGGTAACGTCCAGTGCCTTGAATGTCCCATGTCTAAAGTGCACCACGGCGCGCCGCGGTGCCGGAACATCCTAAGCTGCCGTCAGTAAACCATGCCCCCGGCGGTATGTCAATATTTTTTTATCGATATTTCCATACTGTAAATCTACTGCTGCATCAGTCCGTTCAAAGCGCTGTTATCCCGCGGCACCGTCCTCTATCGCGCGCACCGTCTGATCAATCAGCCGCTGCACCGCGCCATCATCGTTCCCGGTTATCCGTCCGGAGAGCCCGCTGATCCAGCGATCGGGCAACCGGGAGAGTCCATGGGCGGCTCCCACCGCCGTACCCACGATCGCTGCTACGGTATCGTTGTCTTTGGTGTCGTTCACGGCGCGAATAATCGCCTCCTCCGGGTTGTGCCCGTGGCGCATCAGGATATACAAGACCGAGGGCACAGTCTCCAAGAGATACGCCCCGGAGTACCACCGATTGCACACATCCACGGTGGGCGTGTCCGCCGCAAACGCCTCCCGTACATGCGTATCCAGAAACTGCCACAGCGAACCACTCCAGTTCCTGAACTCACCGCCCCGGGGCGTGTAGACCGTATCTCCCTCCAGTGGCCTGGATAGCTCGATCCACCGGTTGAGCCACCACAGGGGATCCCCCGGCCGGCCGGATCCCGTGAGCAGCTCCACACAGATCGTCATGAGCGCCACGGAAGAGCCGATACTGGCGGGGTCGTTGTGGGTCAGCGCGCCGGCACGGATTGTCAGTTCAGTTGGATCCTCTGCAGATAGCCATGGGGTGATTGCCAAGGGGGAAATGCGCATGAGCGCACCGTTTCCGGCAGATGGCCGCCCCCAGCGCTGCCAGTCATCCTGGGGGTGCGCGGTATAGGTAGCCAAAAACCTGCGCACGGTGCTCCCTATTCCAAAGATACGGTGCGCGGCAAATTGCGCCGCCAACTCCTCCGGAACGATCGTTCGGTATCGCAGCAGATGATCCACGGTCCAGAACGCCATTTGCGTGTCGTCCGTGGGAGTGCCACGGCGCCGGCCGCCGACATACCGATTGGGGAGGTAGTCCCGAATCTCTCCGTAACGCGCGCGTCGGGTGGCGGGAGTTTGCCCTTCGGTGGTGTTCCCCAGGGAATCTCCCACCGCCAAGCCGTAGAGTAACCCCCGTATGCGATCCAGCAGCTCTCCGGTAGCCGCAGGCACACTATCTGAATGTGAGGTATCAGGCATATTCGTACTATACCATTTGAGTTGACGTTGAACCAAAAAATCCTTCTATTATGCGCGTAGATCCTCGCCGGATCACAAGGAAGGATATGGACGTGACGCCGGAGTATCTATTGAGTCTCTCCTTTGCGCTGCTGTGCTGGATCTGTGGGTGGCTGGCCCTAGGGGGCATCAGGTTTCTCGCATCCCCCGGGAGACGGCGGACAGCGTCCCCGCCGCCCCCCTTCCGCCGGCTATCGGTCATCATACCGGCCCGGAACGAGGCAGGTTCCATTGGCACCCTCCTGGACTCGCTGGCCAACGCAGCGCCTGAGGAGACTCCGGTGGAAGTGATCGTAGTGGATGACGGGTCCTCCGACCGCACCGCGGAAATCGCCGCAACCCGGGGCGTACGCACCATACCGGCGGGATCGCTCCACGCGGGATGGCCCGGGTTGCGCCGATCTCCGCGGTGCGGTCGCAGGACCCGTCATC
>JAWOCO010000344.1:0-3303 GCA_046483765.1 Alkalispirochaeta sp.
CCTGAGCGTTCACACCCTCAATAATCCCGCCTCCGACCGCCTCCCGGAAGAACACGACGTCCCCGCACCGGAGGTTTTCCACGCCTCCTGCCGCTATTTCACCGAACTGCGCGAACGCCAGGCCCATATCCGAAATGCTGAAACTTCGCGTCGTTATTGCCGGTTTGCCGGCGGAGGCACCTCATGAAACAGGCGATCCTCAACTACTACGGGTTTTCCCGATTGCCCTTCGGAAAGGACATCACCCCCAAAGAGGTCTTCCCCACCGCTTCGGGAACCGAAGCAGCATCCATGTTGGAACTTGGTCTTGAAACCGAGGACATTATGGTACCCACCGGACCCATCGGATGTGGCAAGTCCTTGGTGCTGCGAGCCGCTACCCATCGGTTTGATAGCAACACTTACCAGGTGATCTACCTGCGCGGCAGTATCGGGAAACCGGCGGAGCTGTTCAAACTGGTCCTTCAGGGTATGAAGATCGATCCGCCGTATTTGGCATCAAAGGCAAACCCGGTTTTTTACGACGCGGTGAGCGAAGCGGAAACCGGTGATCGTCATCGATGATGCCCAAGACACCTCTCCCGAAGCACTGCTCATGCTGAAAGCGATGACTAACTTCGACGGTGATTCCTCAAATCGGATTACCTTCATCCTCGCCGGACAGCCGGAACTGGCAACCACATTGCAGTTTGCCCACTTCGACGCGCTGCGCGCACGGATCCGTCTATCTCACACCCTCGTGCCGATGACTCTCGAGGAGACGATTAAATACATCGACCACGGGCTTGCGTTAGCCCAGTATACCGGTTCCCTCTTCTCCGACAATGCGAAGATGGAAATCTTCCACCGCACCGGCGGGATCGCCCGAGCAATCAACTCGCTATGCTACCAAGCGATCGTGAACGGCGCAATTGAACAGAAACAGATCATCGATGCCGCCGACATTCCTCAGGAGGCCGGGTGATTTCGCCCGGCCGGTTTCCCCGCTCCGATCAGCGGAACTTCCAACGGGACTCCCCGGGCGTTTCCGGCGGTCGGGGTTTGGAAGTTACGCGTGGCAGGGCGCGGAAAGTCTAGCCGGCGGGGAACACCATGTGGGCAATGCAAACATTCGAGACACGCCGTTCCGGGATAATGCCGGCCACGAGAATGAATGCGGCAACCAAGCCATGGTGCGCGACACGATACGGAACGCTCGACGAGCGGTTTTGTACCTCCGGCGACTATCCCCAGGGCGTCGCGCGCATCCGCTGCACCAACCCCGAATGCGGACTGGTCGGTGCCGTCGGCACCCCGCGAACCGCGATTCTAACTGCGGCTGTCGCTGCGTATTTGCGAAATCTCGACCTCTATTGCCGCTTCGCACTTGCGCTCCGAGATCACTTTTCTTATTGTTCGGTGGGAAAGTTCTTTGGTCGCGTGTTGCGCGCTTTACACGGTGGAGAATACCGATGCTGGATAACAGTTTGGGGAACCAACAACTCATGGTTCGTTTCATGAGCTTATACGTGGTAGGGTTGGTCCTGTTCTTTGCCGCCTGGACCGTGTCGTACTGGATGCTTCCGGAAGGACTGATTACTGGATTCGGTCCGCTCAACATGTTGGCTGGTGATACCGCAGCCGACACGCTTCTATCGGAATTCCTCACCATCTTTGGCGTCAACCTTCTGGGCCTCCTGCTGGTCGTGGTGGCGAACTACGTTCTGCGCGTCCGTAACATAGGCTTTGGATACCTGATTCCTTTGGCGTGGATGATCATTTACGGAGTGACCCTGGGAACCAATTCCTTCAGCATTCCTTTGGATGAACCAATGGCTCCGACGCTGACGGTGTTTTCCCGGAGCGGTCTGTACGAGATGATGGCGGCAACACTGCTCGCTGCAGCGACCAACTCGATCTCCGTCAATCGATCCGAGACGTTTCGTTCTTCCTCCGAACGGGTTCCAAAGGCCGAACGTCGACCGCTCACTACTGGAGAGTGGGTTGCTGTCGGCGGTTCGGTACTGATGCTTGCGGCGGCGGCGCTTCGGGAAGCGTATATGATCATGCGCCTGGTATAGCCGCGCGCCGGTTGCGGTCTGCTCACAGCGCGCCATAGACCGGTCCCTATAGAAATGCAATGAGCGCTACCGCCAGGCCGTGGGCTAATACGGCTGCCACCAGCCCATAACGGAGACGCAAGAGACCGCAGATGATCCCCTCCCACAACGCAAATACCACCAGCGGCATACCGGCCGATGTGACGGTGAACGCCAGGAATACATGACCGAAGCCAAAAGCCACTCCGGAGGCAACGGCGGCGCCGGTGGGACGCAGCCCCTGGGCGAGGAGTTCCTCCTGCAGGTAACCACGAAAGAGGAGCTCCTCCAGAAGGTTGCCCGCCAGGGCGATGGCGAGAACCGCCGGCAGCAACGCGATGGGGAACACGCCGCCGATCTCACCGGGAAGGATCCCGATCCGCAGGAGTAGCACAGGTGCCGCGACGACTACAGCGCCGGTAAGGCCGGCCCCAACGGTAACGACCCGGCGGCTTGTGAACCAACCCAGCGCCGGGCCCTTTCCACGTTCGAACGCCATGATCAGAAGACTCACGATCAGGCTGCCCGCCGCCAAGGCGAACAAGGTTGGTCCGTCGGCGGCGAAGCGCAGCCATAATACCGGATCGGCCCCGACAAACCAGAGACCCAAGGGAGTCATAAGATCCCGCATGAAGACGAACGCCAGAATGTAGATCCAGACGCGGAACGACCGGATCCCACGCCGGGTGAGCCACAGGAGGATGAGAGCCAGTGCGATCCCCGGCGTGAGCTGCAGACTATACGGTATCAGACCGGCCAGGCCTGGGCCCGCCTCGGCAACCGGCCGGAACACGGGAAGCTCATCGGCCGGGAATGGAGGACCGTGGCCCGTGAGAATCAGCTCTGCTCCGGCTTCCCGCAGAACATCCATGCTCCGGTACACTGCGCGACGGTCTTCCATGAAGATCGGCCTCCGCCCGGTACCGAGGAAGGTGAGACAGTTCATGGCGGCATCTCCCACGAAAGCGCGCCCATCGTCCATAACCAGGCTCCAGGAGTCGGCGCTGTGTCCGGGGGTGGGAACAAAGGTGCCGGCTACTCCCCATTCCCGCGCGATTTCGGTGTTTGATTCATCCAGGACGATGTCATCCTTTCGGGGTACCACCGGTTCGAACGAGAAATCACGCTGTTTCACCGCGTTGTAGAGCCGCCCGACTACCTCCACCGTGGGATTCACCGAAACACCCTCCCAGTCAAAACGACCGGAGGCTAACCCGCCCAGCGC
>JAWOCO010000362.1:0-2770 GCA_046483765.1 Alkalispirochaeta sp.
TCGTACACCGCCTCCGGGATATCTCGTCCCCCTGCCACCCGGACGCGATTGAGCCGATCCTGTACCAGCTCGTAGGTATCGACGAAGTCGTACTTGCGTACCAGGAAATCCTCGAGGTAGTCCCGGTACAGCATCAGACCGATGCGAAACTCATCAAATCCGGACAACTCTTCCTGCAGCATCTCCACCAGACCGTCCTGCAATACCGGCAGGTCATCATACATGCTCTGGGTCGCGTCCAGCGCCAACACCAGCTCGATGGCGGTTCCTTCATCAGGCAGGAGATCGGCGATCCGTCCGATCGTGTCTTCCGGACCCTCGCTATATACCGACTCGCCGTCGTTCTCACGGGAGATATCTTCAAACGCCTCCACGGTGTCCGGCATGAAGTTGCCCTCGGGAGGACCCTCCAGCGGTGCTTGTTCCACCCGGAGAATAAAGGGATTATCCCGGAACGCTCCGCGGTAGTCGGCATACGGTTCCTCAAACGCGCGAATACTGAGATAGGTTCCGTCCAGAACCATCACTTCGCCGTTGCGGGTGTCGGGATAGCCGAATTCCACCATGTAGGGAATAAAAATACGAAACGCCTGACCAAACTCCTCGTCGGGCTCGGGGGTGCTGTCGATCAGAAAGTAGCGACCGTCATCGGGCAGAAACTCACCGTCAAGAATGCGCCGTTCCCCGGCATTAAGGGGATGCTCTTCCCGGGCACGAAAGGCAAAGGTTGTGGGACGCCGATCGGGGGCTTCCGTGGATTCGGTGAGAAGGATGGAGCTAATCTCCGGACGCTTGCGCACCCAGAGTTCATAGCCGCCGTCTAAACTCTGGTCGATGCGGATATCGTCGGCGGTAATCGCGAGTCCCTGATCCTGCGCAGATACTATCGACGCACCACAAACTACGAGAAAGATCGGGAGCCACCATAGAATGTACCGTTTCATACACACCCCTCTTAGAAGTGTGTCGGCAGGAATGGGGGCGGTCGTTACTGCGTGAGGTCAATCACCGCGGGAAACTCCGGGGGTGGCCCCTCGGAGAGATCTCCTTCCAGCTCGTCGAGAAAAAATTCGAACGTCTCGATGAAGGAGGCGGCAAAGGTACACACCGTGTCGGTATCGATTGAGGTAGAGATAAACAGACCGTAGCGGTCGCGCTCAGACCGTATCACGTAGCGTTGCGCCGATGTCCGCTCAAAGCGCTGCATCGTCAGCTCCGGACATACCACCGGATCCCATTCTTCGGGATCAACGGCCACCAGGTCACGTCCGGTGGTATCCTCAGCGGGCACGATAAACACATCCACCGGAACGCCGCCCACGTCGTACTGAGCTTCGATGAAGCGTACGGAGTTAGCGGGAAGCACCGGGAGCGCGCGGCCGCGCAGTGGCTGCCGCACGAGAAACCCGAAGGACGCCGCATCCTGAGCTGCAACCGGCGCGACGAGCAGTACGAGAACGATAAGAATCAGAACGTGATACCGCATGGACGGAACAGAGCGCAAAAAGCCCACGGACCCGCTCACTCTACCGTCACGCTCTTGGCCAGATTTCGTGGCTGATCCACGTTGCATCCGCGCTCCAGCGCACAGTAATAGGCGAACAGTTGGGTCGGCACTGCCATCAAATAGGGGTACATCAGCTCATTCGCCTGGGGTACATAAATGACATCGTCGGCAATTCCCGCGATTTCTTCGTCTCCCTCAACGGCTATGGCGATCACCGGACCACTGCGCGCTTTCACCTCCTTCATGCTGTTAATGACCTTGTCCCGCAGACCGTCATCAGGCACCAGGAAGAACGAGGGCGTGTCAGGGTTGATCAACGCGATGGGACCATGCTTGATCTCGGCCGCGCTGTAGCCCTCGGCATGGATATAGCTGACTTCCTTGAGTTTGAGCGCCGCCTCCAACGCCACCGGATAGTTAATACCACGGCCGAGAAAGAGGAAGTTCTCCGACCGCGCGTATTTTCGCGCCAGCGCCTGCAGAGGCAACGTATTGTCGAGGATCTGCTGGATCTGATCGGGAATGCGATTCATCGCCTCCACAAAGCGGCGACCGTCGTCAAAGGAGACGTCCCGCATCCGGCCCATGATCAGCGCGAAGAGATACAGCGCGGTAAGCTGACTGGTGAACGCCTTGGTGGAGGCCACGGCGATTTCCGGGCCGGAGTGGATGTAGACCCCGCCATCGGACTCGCGGGCGATCGTGGATCCCACCACGTTACAGATTCCGAGCACGCGCCCACCCTTACGGTGAACCTCGCGCATGGCGTAGAGCGTATCCGCGGTTTCGCCGGACTGGCTGATGGCGAAGTAGAGGCTGTTCCGCTCAACGATGGGATTGCGGTAGCGGAGTTCACTGGCAAGCTCGGCGCTGGATGGAATTCGGGCCAAAGACTCCAACACGTAGGAGGCCACCATACCCGCGTGATAACTGGTACCGGCTGCGAGAATCTTGATTCGATTAATATCGAGAAGCTCGCGGTTGGTCAGATTGAGTCCGCCCAGGTGACCGGTGGCGTACTCCAAATCGATCCGCCCTTTCATGGCGCGGGCGATCGATTCCGGCTGCTCAAAGATCTCTTTCTCCATAAAGTGGGGAAACCCGGCCTTTTCGATCTCCTCAAGCTCCCACCCCACGTGGTCGATTTGCTTCTCCACGGGGTTGTTCCGCAAGTCGGTGGTCCGGTAGGTATCGGCGGTAACCGACACCACCTCTCCATCTTCGATGTAAATCACTTGCTTGGTATGGGCGATAATTGCGGTC
>JAWOCO010000385.1:0-3637 GCA_046483765.1 Alkalispirochaeta sp.
GATCGTGGGAATCGATCTGGCGGGAGACGAGACGCAGTTTCCTCCGGATCAGTTCACGGAGTTCTTTAAGCTGGTGAAGGATGAGGGTATCTACGGCACTACGATCCATGCCGGCGAGGTCACTCCCGCCGATCAGGTGTGGGAGTCGATTAACTTACTGCACGCCGGGCGCATTGGGCACGGCACCTCCAGCATCGATGACACGGAGCTCCAGAAGCGACTCACTGAGGAAGGAATCGTGTTGGAACAGTGCATCACATCCAACTACCAGACGGGGTCCTGGGTGGACGAGGAACACCATCCCCTGGGTCGCCTCTTCCAGGCGGGCGTTCCGGTAACGATTAACTCCGACGATCCCACGATCCAGGATACCGATCTCACGGATGATTACATCAAGGCGTGTAGCTACTTCAACCTCACGATCGACGATCTGGTGAAGTTGAACCTCACCGCGATTGAAGGCGCCTTTCTTTCCCGTGAAGAAAAAGCCACCCTGCAGAAGGACTACCTGGAGGCGGTTGCCGCGTTCCGCCAGCAACACGCGGTCTAATGTTTCACGTGAAACATTTCAGTCCAGGACCAGTTCGATTGTTCCACGTGAAACATCGTTGAGTCGCTCCTGGAGATCCGCTTCCCTCCCCCGCTCCACCGCACAGTCGATCGTAATTCCCGTTTCAAACGCTTCACCATGTACCACCACATCGAACTCCGTCAGAACGAGACGTACCGCGTCGTAGAGCTCGTAGGGACACGCCAGGACAGCCGGTAGCAAATCCCGCTGCACCGTGACGGGAAGATCAGCGATACAGCCCTTGGCCGCGTCCCCGTAGGCGTGAACCAGCCCGCCGGTACCCAGCTTGGTGCCGCCAAAGTAACGCACCACCGTAATCAAACAGTTTCTGACGCCACTGCCCTTAAGTACTTCCATCACGGGGCGCCCGGCAGTTCCGTGCGGTTCGCCGTCATCACTCATGCCCAGGAGCTCGTTGTTTTCGTCACCGATCACGAAGGCGTAGACGATGTGCCGGGCATCGGGGTGCTGCTCCCAGAGACCCGTAATGACGTGCTGGGCCATCTCGCGGGAGTCCACTCCCTGCGCCTGCCCGATAAACCGCGATCGCTTCTCAATAAACTCGTAGTATCCCGTACCGGCAGGTATGTGCACCGTTCCCTCCTGACAAAAAGAGCCTGTCCTCGGAAGGACAGGCTCTCCTCTACTTCATCACCGTCGTTGCTGATCGGAACGCCGCGCCTATTCGGAGGCGCCCGCATCCCCTTCTGAGGTGGGCTGATCGCCACTCTCCGCCTGATCTCCGGCCTGCGGTTGGTCCCCGGCGGCCGCATCCACCTCCTGCGCCTCTTGCGCATTGAGCTTGGCCACACCCACCACGTAGTCCGGCGGTCGCACGCTCATGACCCGTACGCCCCGGGCGCTACGTCCCTGTACGGAAACTTCCTCCGCCCGCAGGCGAATCGTCACACCCTGCGCGGAGACCGCGATGAAGTCATCGCCGTCCTCCACCGGCAGTACCGCTACCACTTCACCGGTGCCGTAGTCATCGGCGTCGCCCTCTCCGGTGGAATCCACCACCGAGAGCGCCCGCATGCCCTGGCCCCCGCGGCCGTGAAGCGTAAACTCGGCGAAGGCGGTTCGTTTGCCGGATCCGTACTCCGTTACCAGCAGTACGTAGCCATCCTCCGGCGCGATACACGCCCCGGCGATCTCATCCCCACTCTTCAGGCTCAATCCGCGGACGCCCCGCGTATTGCGCCCCATCTGGCGCACCGCCTGCTCATGAAAGCGCAACCCCTGACCGCGGCGACTTACCAGGAGGATGTGATCCTCCCCGGTGGTATGCTGCACCGAGACCAGCCGGTCACCGTCCAGCAGGTGCACCGCCAGGATGCCTCGGCGGCGGGCGTTTACAAAAGCGTCCGCCCGAACCTTGACCACCTGCCCCTGGGCGGTGACAAACAGCAGGTTCACATCGGGACTGAACTCCTTCAGCGGCATCACCGAGGCGATATCCTCATCGGCGGCGATCTCCAGGAGACTCTTAATGTGCGTGCCCTTAGCCTGCCGGGAGGCCTCCGGGATCTCGTGTACTTTCAGGAAGTACGCCTTACCGGCACTGGTAAAGAACATTACGTGGTCATGGGTAGATCCGATGAACACATGCTCGATGAAATCATCGTCCCGCATATTGCTGGAAGAGTTGAGTCCCCGGCCGCCGCGGCCCTGTGGTCGGTAGGAGGAGTACGGCAAACGCTTGATATAGCCCCGATTGCTCACGAGGACCACCATGTCCTCTTTCTGAATCAGGTCTTCGATGTCGATCGCCTCAATCTCGTCGTACTCGATGTTCGTCTGCCGTTCGTCACCGAACTTCTCCGAAATCTCGTAGGTTTCGCGCTTAATCACCTCACGAATCTTCATTTCGCTCCCCAGGAGCTCCTTGAGTTCGCGAATGAGCTTCCGCACTTCCTCGAGTTCATCGATGATTTTCTTGGTTTCCAGACTGGTGAGTTTTTGTAGCCGCAGGTCCAGGATCGCCTGCGACTGCCGCTCAGAGAGCTCAAAGGCGCTCATAAGATTGCTCCGGGCGGTATCGGTATCCGCGGACTCCCGGATGATGCGAATCACCTCATCCAGGTTATCCAAGGCGATCTTGAGCCCGATCAGGATGTGCTCGCGCTCCTCTGCCTTCCGCAGTTCAAACTGAGCACGCCGCACCACCACCTCATGGCGGTGCTGAATAAACGCCCGCACCATGTCCCGCAGCGTGAGCACTTCCGGCCGACCGTTCACCAGCGCCAGGGCATTCACGTTGAAGTTGACCTGCAACTGGGTGTGGGTAAACAGCTGGTTCAGGATCACCTTGACGTTGGTGTCCTTCTTTAGCTCGATGACGATCCGCATGCCGTTGCGGTCCGACTCATCCCGGAGATCCGCGATGCCGTCCAGTTTCCGGTCCCGCACGAGGTCGGCGATGCGCGTAATCAGGGTGGCCTTGTTCACCTGGTAGGGAATCTCATTGACCACGATCACATCGCGGCCGCGCTTGTTCTCCTCAATCACAAAGCGGGCGCGTACCACGATGCGACCCTTACCGGTGCGGTAGGCGTTCTTAATTCCCCGCTGGCCGTAGATCGTTCCGCCGGTGGGAAAATCGGGACCCTTCACGTGCTCCGCGAGTTCATCGTTGGTGATCTCATCGTTATCAAGCGCCGCGGCCACGGCGTGGGCGATCTCTCTCAGGTTGTGCGGGGGGATGTTGGTGGCCATACCCACCGCGATTCCCGTGGCGCCGTTGGCCAGGAGAAAGGGAAACGCCGCCGGCAGGACCAGCGGCTCTTCATCGGAATCATCGTAGTTGGGACCGAAATCCACGGTCTCCTTGTTGATGTCCCGGAGCATCTCCTCGGCGACCTTGTGCATCCGCGCTTCGGTGTACCGCATCGCCGCCGGCGGGTCGCCATCCACGGAACCGAAGTTTCCCTGCCCATCCACCACGGGGTAGCGCATGGAAAACGTCTGTGCCACACGCACCAGGGCATCGTAGACGCTCTGGTCTCCGTGGGGATGGTATTTACCCAGGACATCTCCCACGATACGCGCCGCCTTCTTGTAGGCGCG
>JAWOCO010000386.1:0-3318 GCA_046483765.1 Alkalispirochaeta sp.
GGTGCTCTTGCCGCACCCGGAGGGACCGATCAGGGCGGTCACATGGGATCTCATAAACTCCAGACTCACATCGTGTAACGCCTGGAACGTTCCGTAGTAGAAATCCAGGTTTTTGGTCTGCATCGCCAGCGTCGCTTCCATCGGTCATACTCTCCTGTTCTTAGCTATTCGGTTACGCGTGATAATCGCCGCGGCGTTCATGGTCAACATAAGCACCAGGAGCACGATAATTGCCGCTCCCGCCACATTGCGAAACTGTTCTTGCGGCCGGGCCGACCACTGGTAGATCTGGATTGGGAGGGTGGTGAACTTGGAGAAGATCGATTCCGGATCTACCGTGATAAAGGTAGAGGCCCCCACCACCACCAGCGGCGCCGTTTCCCCCACCGCCCGGGAGATCGCCAGAATGGTGCCGGTAAGAATCCGGTCGAACGAGGCCGGCAGTACGTGGTGCCAGATCGTTTGCCACTTGGTGGCCCCCAGCCCATAGCTCGACTCCCTGAGACTCGTCGGGATCGCCTTAATCGCCTCCCGGGAGTTAATGATAATAATCGGTAGAATGAGCAGAGATAGGGTCATTCCGGCGGAGATGATCGTCCGGCCCTGGGTGATTCCTCCCAGTAGTCGGACAAAAATGGCCAAACCCAGCAACCCAAAAATGATCGAGGGAACTCCGGCGAGGTTATAGATGTTGACCTCGATCACTCGATTGTACCATTTGTCCGCGCTGGCATACTCTTCCAAGTAGATCGCCGAGGCCACGCCGATGGGAAACGAGATCACCATGACGATCAGGATCATCCACAGGGACCCCAGAAACGCGGTGCGAATTCCGGCAAACTGAGGCCGTGGATTCTGCGGCGCACGCAGGAAATCCATGGTGAGCCAGCTGCGAAACTGTAGTACCGCCTCCGGATGCTCCTCGTGTTCCTGGCGAATCATCTCCTGCTGAAAGAGGGACTCCGCCAGTGACCATGACTCTATCACCGTGGGGCTGATTATCCGCTCCTGTACCAGTAGTGCCAATTCGACCGTGTTGCGTTCATCCAAGGGTATTTCAGAGTTGAATCGCCGGATCAGCCCCTCGGAGAGGTTCTCCTCCAGGAGTTGAATGAGTTCCCGGTTTTCCATGTCCTCCAGGTTGCCGCTGGCCACCAGCGTTTCCGGTTCCACCTCGTTTTCAATGAGGACATATCCAAATACGCTGTTAAAGATGTTTAACAGCAACACTATCAGCGCCAGTACCGCGATCGAGGTTGCCAGGTAGAACAATACCTGCCACACCTTGCCGCGCAGTCGGCGTCGCTGAAGATTGGCCATGATCTCCTCATGGCGATGGGTGATGTGCTGTTCCGGGGCTGAGTTCATTCGTACACCTCCCGGTATTTTTCAACGATCCGCCGGCTAATGATGTTGAGCGTGAGCGTGATCAGAAACAGCACCAATCCCAGGGCAAAGATACTGTTGTAGTCAATCGAGTTGTAGCTGATGTCTCCGCCGCTGATTCGGACGATATATCCGGTAAGCGTCTCAGCGCCTTCAAAGGGATTGAGCGTGAAATTGGGTCCCGCTCCCGCCGCCAGGGCGACGATCATCGTCTCGCCCACCGCGCGGGAGAGCGCGACGATAAACGCCGCGGCAATCCCGGAAAACGCCGCCGGCAGGACGATCTGCATGGAGGTTTCCATCTTGGTAGAGCCCAGCGCAAAGGAAGCCTCCCGCAGGCTGCGCGGCACCGCACTCAAGGCATCTTCGGTCATCGAGGAGATAAGGGGCAAAATTAGGATCCCCATTACAATTCCCGCGGAGGCGGTGTTGTAGACGTCGACGATATCGTTGCCGAAGATCGATTGCAGTAAGGGCGTCATGAAGGTGACGGCGAAGTACCCGTACACCACGGTGGGAATCCCGGCGAGTACTTCCAGGATCGGCTTGAGTGTTCCCCGTACGCGGGGTGAGGCGTACTCACTCAAATAGATCGCGACCATGAGTCCCAGGGGAAACGCCACCAGCATGGCGATGGAGCTGGTCATGAGCGTTGCCGACAGGAGCGGCCAGATTCCGAGCTGACCGATCACCGGCTGCCACTCCGTTCCGGAGACGAATTCCCAGAGACTCACCTCGGGGTCGCCAAAGAAGAGCCAAGATTCCTTCAGGAGTTCATAGACGATGCCGATCGTCACCAGAATTGACAGCGCTGCACAGAGGAACAGAAACCATTGGATAGCTTGTTCGTGGGGGCGCGTTTTGCGGGAGAAATCGAAATGCTTCGGCGTCTCCACGCGTGAATCCGACATAGGTCCTCCGATTACAAAATGGGAGGAGTCCAGCGGACTCCTCCCGGTTGTGTTACGTGTTCAGGGTCAAGAATATACCGTGCTGATCGGCTGATCAGCTCAGTACATGTCTCCCACCGCGTCCAGCCAGTTCTGCTTGGCGCCGTCGATGGCGGCTTCGGGAGCCTTGAAGTATCCGACTCCCAGCATGCCCTCTTCGGCATTGTTCAGCACGTACGCCAACCAGGCGGCAACCTGCGGCTTCTCGCGCATGATTCCGGCGTCGCTGTACATGAACAGGGGACGGGCGATCGGGTAGGTGCCGTTGTCCACGTTTTCGGTATTAGCTTCGACACCTTCGATGCTCAGAATCTTCAGGCGGTCGCCTTCACCATCGTAGTAGGCGTATCCAAAGAACCCGATCGCGTTGGGGCTGCCCTCAATGCCTTGTACCAGGATGTTGTCGTCTTCCGAGAGCTGCGTGTTGGGCGCATCCAGGATCGGCTCCTCGTTTTTGTCAAACACCGTTTCCACGAAGAAGTCAAACGTGCCACTGTCCGTTCCCGGAATGAATCGTCGGATCTCCTCGTCGGGCCAGTCGGGATTCACGTCGCTCCAGCGCTCGGCGGTCATGATCTCGGCCAGGTCCTCAATGCTGGCGTCGTCCACCCAGTCGTTTTCGGGGTTGACCACCACCGCTAGGGCATCGGTGCCGATGCGGAACTCGATTGGATCGCGGCCAATTTCGCGGATCGCTTCAACCTCACTGTCGCGGATGGCACGGCTGGCGTTGGAAACGTCGCTTTCGCCGGCGGCAAACCGCTCATACCCACCACCGGATCCGATGCTGTCGATCGTGATGTTTCCGCTATAGCCTTCATCCTGGAACATCGCTGCCAGGTACTCGGCGGCGGGAAACACCGTAGAGCTACCGGCGGTGTTTACCGGTCCTTCAACTTCCAGAGCGTTGACCTGCGGGAAGTCTCCCTCATCAATGACCCACTCCCATCCGGTGG
The DNA here is from genome assembly GCA_046483765.1 of Alkalispirochaeta sp. Taxonomy (GTDB): domain Bacteria; phylum Spirochaetota; class Spirochaetia; order DSM-27196; family Alkalispirochaetaceae; genus Alkalispirochaeta. The sequence continues at coordinate 3,293 of JAWOCO010000386.1, forward strand.
CGGCGCTCTCAGCCGCTTCTTCGGCC
>JAWOCO010000402.1:0-3832 GCA_046483765.1 Alkalispirochaeta sp.
GTGTTCGTTACCTTCCGAGTTGAGGAGTACATGTATGAGTACATATAAACCACAGGCAGACGCAGTTCTCGAATTTCTCGGGACGTTATCGGAAGAGCATGCCGGAATTGCCGAAGGCTTTAAGAAGCTCCATTCCAGCAGCACCACAGACGGGGCGCTGAGCAGCAAGCATAAAGAACTGATGGCCCTGGGCATTGGCATTTCAGTCCGATGCGAAGGCTGTATCGCGTTTCACACTGCCGCCGCTCTCAAGGCCGGTGCCACCCAAGAAGAAATCGTAGAAACGGTGGGTGTTGCGGTCCTTATGGGAGGCGGTCCTGCGGTCGTCTACGGAAAGAAAGCCTACGAAGCCATGGAAGAGTTTAGCTGACTGTTCCCCACCAGCGCGGCCCCAATGTGCGCGAAACTGTGGGTCCGTTCAGGCTACAACACACAGCTAATCAATGGTGACCTGTTCCCCGTCCCCACGTAATCGACCAGGTCTTGCTCCCTAACTGACCGACTTCATATCAGATCTATCGGGTGGCTCCTCCAGGGGGCCACCCTTTTCCTTATCGCACCGCAAAAAGACTTCTTTCGGATTCAGATTGGTATTCCATGGGTCGATCGCCCTCGGTATCATGGTAGCGATGATTACCACTGCCCGCTCCTATATCGGCCTAAGCCTGGATGAGCTGCAAAGCCTCCTCGGGGATGCTGCGCGAGCGGTCCACGGAGATGAATACGGACAGATGCAAGATCTGACCTCCATTGAGAATCTTACCGTGTTCCCTGGCACGCTGTATCTTTGGAAGGGAGCTGTTCGGTTGGTCCGGCTGAATCATACTGCTGTGGTGGCGGTCTCCCCGGCCGATCTGCGGTTGGAACTGGGGAACGAACCGGTCAGGTTGCGCTCGTCGGCGGGAAAGCGCGCTCACCTCTGGTTATGGGCGGAACAGGGCGTCGCATGTTCCGTTGAAGATGAGACGATTCACTATCTCGAAGTCTTTGAACCGTGTTCCCAGGCAGAATATCAGGCGCGGATCTACCGGGAGCCACCGCACTTCATCCGCTAAACGATCCTCCGGCGCCGACGAGAAACTTCACAGCGCATGTCACCAAGTGCAGTCTATAAACAATTCTTTATATACGACAGTTGACATTTAAGGGAATGAATCTTAGCCTCTTTATATATCGATAATTTTTTCGTCATAAATTAGTCTAGAGACGCTCGATAGGAGGCCCGTATGAAAATCGTAATAGTCGGCGGTGTTGCCGGCGGCGCTACCACGGCGGCACGACTTCGCCGCATAGATGAAGACGCCGAAATCCTCATTCTCGAACGAGGCGGTCACATAAGCTACGCCAACTGTGGTCTGCCCTACTACATCGGAGAGGTGATCGCTGAGCGGGAGCGCCTCTTCGTTCAGACGCCGGAAAACTTCAAGCGGAGTTTCAACATCGACGTGAAGATTCACAGCGAGGTCACCGCCGTCGAGCGGGAACGCAAGGTGGTCACGGTACGCAACACCGAGAGCGGCGAGGAGTGGGATGAACCCTATGACAAGCTTGTCCTCTCCCCGGGGGCCGAGCCGGTAAAGCCACCGATTCCCGGGATCAACTCCGAGGGGATTTTCACGTTGCGTAGCGTCCCAGAAACCGACGCGATCAAGAGCTTTGTCGACAACCGCAAGCCGCGGAAGGCGGTGGTTGTGGGAGCTGGGTTTATTGGACTGGAGATGGCCGAAAACCTTCATGACCGCGGCATCTTCGTAACGATCGTCGAGATGGCGGAGCAGGTGATGAACGTTGTGGACTATGAAATGGCGGCCATGGTCCACCAGCATCTGAAGACCAAAGATGTGGAGTTCTATCTCCAGGACGGTGTTGCCTCCTTCACCAAGGAGGGGGAGACGATCACCATTACCCTTCAGAGTGGACGCACGATCGAGGCGGAGATGGTAATTCTCTCGATCGGCGTTCGCCCGGAGGGCAAGCTGGCCAAAGATGCGGGACTGGAAATCGGCACCACCGGCGGTATCAAGGTAAACGAGTATCTCCAGACCAGTGACTCGGATATCTACGCCGTGGGTGACGCCATCGAGTTCACTCACCCCATCACCAAACAGCCCACCATTACCTACCTTGCCGGCCCGGCCAACAAGCAGGGACGGATCTGCGCCAATAACATCGTGTTTGGTCCCCGGGAGGAGTACGAAGGAGCGATCGGCACCGCCGCGGCCAAGGTGTTCGACCTCACCGTGGCCTCCACCGGAGCCAGCGAGAAGAGTCTACAGCGCACGGATATTCCCTTTAAGACGGTGATCACCCACTCTTCCTCGCACGCCGGCTACTACCCCGACGCGATGCCACTAACCATTAAGACGATCTTCTCCCCGGTGGATGGCAAGCTCCTGGGCGCGCAGGCGGTGGGATACGAGGGAGTAGACAAGCGGATCGATCTCATGGCGACGGTAGTCCGTAAGCACGGCACCCTCCACGACCTCACGGAGATCGAACACGCCTACGCACCCCCCTATTCGTCGGCCAAGGATCCGGTCAATATCGCCGGATTTGTGGCGGAAAACGTCTACGAAAAGCGGAGCCGCCACATCCAGTGGCGAGAAATCATGGGGTGCGACCTGAACGAGATCGCCCTGATCGATGTCCGCACCCCGGAGGAGTACGAGCTCGGTACTATAGAAGGGTCGCTTAACATTCCCACCTACGAGCTTCGGGAACGCCTCCACGAAGTTCCCCGGGACAAAACCCTCGTCGTCTTCTGTGGTGTCGGCTTGCGCGCCTACCATGCGGAGCAGGTACTCCGACACCACGGGTTCGAGGACGTGTACAACCTCTCCGGAGGGTACAAGACCTACGAGAGCTCCGTGCAAAAGCAAGCAAACGAGGATCTCTGGGAACGGGACTACGTCGGCAAGGACGACAACATCTACCAGAGCGATGTTGAAGGGGCCCAAGGCTCAACCGCCTTCCGACATCCCACCACGCCGGATCGAAGCGCCGCCGAGGCCCGCCCCGACAGTGCTACCACCAGCGCGGTACCCCAACCCCAAGGTGGGACCGTTAAGACCGAAGCCCTTCAGATCGACGCCTCCGGCCTCCAGTGCCCCGGGCCGATTATGAAACTCAAAAAAAGCATCGATGAACTCGCACCGGGAGAGCAACTCCAGGAGATCGCCACCGATCCCGGATTCGCCCGCGACGTGGAGAGTTGGTGCCGCATGACCGGTAACCGCCTGGTGACACTTCAAAAAGATGGCGCCCGAACCGTGGCAGTAGTGGAAAAAGCCACCGCTCCCACCTCCTCCGGCAATCCGGCCGGCGCTGCGCAGCCCCTCAACGGATCGACGCTGGTGGTCTTTTCCGATGAAATGGATCGCGCCCTGGCCAGCTTGATCCTTGCGAACGGCGCCGCCAGCGCGGGAAAGGATGTGACCATGTTCTTTACCTTTTGGGGACTATCGCTACTCAAGAAAGAACACAAACCACGCGTTTCCAAAGACCTCATGGGACGCATGTTCAGCTGGATGCTTCCCAAAAGCCGAAACACGCTGAAGCTTTCCAAGATGAACTTTGGTGGCATGGGCGCCGCGATGATGAAGACACGCATGAAACAGACCAACGTGGATTCCCTGGATCATATGTTTGCTTCAGCTCGGGAGGCTGGTGTACGCCTGGTGGCGTGCCAGATGTCTATGGACGTCATGGGCATCAGCGCGGAAGAGCTCATGGACGGGGTGGAAATAGGCGGTGTGGCAACCTACATGGAGCACGCCTCCAACTCCAACGTGAACCTCTTTGTCTGAGTCCTGTGGGCCAGAACGCACCGGGT
>JAWOCO010000403.1:0-8204 GCA_046483765.1 Alkalispirochaeta sp.
CCCTCGGTGACCGCTACGTTGCGCATGTTGTCGCCGAAGCGCGCTACCTTGGCTCCCTGCATCGAGGCGTGGGCGGCGGCGGCGCGGGCCCAGGCGGCGATCCGAGTGTGAACTGTTTCACTCTTCCAGTGACCCACCACCACTTTGCGGTCGATTCCCATGCGGGTCATCATGAATCCAAACTCCCGGCCGCCGTGGGCCGTCTGGTTGAGGTTCATGAAGTCCATATCCATCGAGTCCCAGGGAACGTCGCGATTGTACTGCGTGTGCAGGTGCAGAATCGGACGCTGCAACCGGGAGAGGCCGGTAATCCACATCTTCGCCGGGGAGAAGGTGTGCATCCAGAGGATCACGCCGATACAGCGGTCACTTCCGTTAATCTCCTGTACCGCGGAATTGATCTCCTCCGCGGTGGTCAGGACCGATTTAAATACCACGGTGTGTGGTATCCGTTCTGATCCGTCGAGGCCCCGGGCGACTTCCGCGGCATGGGTGCGAACCTCCTCCAGCGGACCTGGTCCATAGAGCTTCTGACTTCCGGCGTACATCCATAGTTCCATTGCGTTACCCTTTCTCTGAAACCGGCGTGAGCTGGTGAAACTGGAGCGTCTCCCGCGTCACCAGATCAACCGGTATTCGTATTTGGTGTTCCACCCGTTCTTTGAGAACGGAGTGCCGATACAGCGCATATACTGCCTGGTAGCCCTGGTTTTCCGGCTGCTGGTTAATGACAAACGTCAGTGAGCCGTCCCGGAGTCGGGCAATGTTCTCCGGAATCAGGTCATAGCCCACAATCGAGGTCTCCGACGAGGCTCCACCCTCGCTCATGGCGTCGATCACGGTGTGGGCGGCGGCGTTGGTGACAAAAATTCCGTCGATCGCCGGCTCCCGGCGCGCGCGCACTTCCATCTTGTCCCGCAGCTCCTGTTCCGAGGCGGCTTCGATGCGTTCGGTCGCCACGGAACCGTGAAAGTAGTCCTCAAAGCCGCTCCGCCGTCGCAGCAGGTGATAGTCTTCACGTCCCACCACCACGGATGCGTAGCGTCCGGGCCCGGCCATGAGGTGCAAGAGCTTCGCCGCCAGGAGCCCGCTCTCATAACTCTCCTGCGAGATGGAACACAGCAGGTCCACATCGGGGAGCTCTCCATCCAGAACCACCACGGGTACTGGACCACATCTCCGAGCCAGTTCGGCCGACGCCGACTGCAGCGTCGGGGCGAGGATAATCCCGGCGTGCGTCTCATCGAAGTCGGCGCCGGTACCCGGAGAACGGTGCGATGCTTCCTGTACCAACTCCTCCGCGATTGCCCTGAACGATTCCGGGCGGAACCGGTCATAATGCGCGAAGCGGACGCGCACGTAGTGGTGCGCCAGCTGCTGCACCGCGCGGTTGATCCCATCCACCACCAGCTGCCAGAATCCCCCATCCTGTTGCGGGTGGGGCAGTACCGCCACCATGGTGCGCCACTGGGCGCGCTTGAGGTTGCTGGCGACCAGATTCGGCTGGAAGCTGAGCGCCGCTGCCGCCGCCCGCACCCGGTCCGCGGTATCCGGGGAGTAACGTCCGCGGTTGTGGAGCACGCGATCTACCGTCCCGATCGATACCCCCGCCTCCCGGGCGACATCTTTCATCGTTGCTGTCTTTGGCCGTGCCATGATGCTCATCTTGTCGGAGTCTGGTGCAGTTGCCAAGTTTTGCCGCCCTGCGTTATCGTTAACGCAATTGTATGGCCGCCTCCGGTCAGCTGTCAACAAAGAAAAATGTGGGTGCTGTGACTCCGGGGTGCGAGAATGGTTGCGAAATATTCGTTCTGCGAGGATTCTGTACTGTATGACCAACTACGAATTACAAAAAGAAACGCTCCGCGCCAACGAGGCGATAGTCCAGGCCGGCCTGGTGCTGCTGACGTGGGGCAACGCCAGCGTCCGTCATCCCTCCGAGCCGGTGATGGCGATCAAGCCCAGCGGTGTCTCCTACGAGACGTTGGACGCGGAATCGATGGTGCTGGTTTCCATCGAAACGGGGGAGGTTGTCAGTGGCACCTTGCGCCCCTCTTCAGATACCGATACCCACTTGGAGATCTACCGCGCCTTTCCCGATGCCCAGGCGGTGGTACACACCCATAGTGCCAAAGCGGTGGCGTGGGCGCAGGCACGGCAGGATATTCCGATCTTCGGCACCACGCATGCCGATCACTTCCGCGATGCGATACCGGTGACGCGAGAGATGCGCCCCGAGGAAGTGGAGGATCGCTACGAGTACAACACAGGGGTGGTGATCGTGGAGACGTTTCGTAGCCGCGGCATCGACCCGGCGGCGGTGCCCGGCGTGCTGGTGGCAAATCACGGGCCGTTTGCCTGGGGAACTACCGCAACCAAGGCGGTGGAGAACGCGATCGTGCTGGAAGCGGTGGCATCGATGGCTTTGGATACCCGGGTGATAACCCCAGATAGCCGGCGTGCTCCGGACTACCTCACTGAGAAGCACTGGCTACGAAAACATGGCACCCACGCCTACTATGGGCAAAAATGAGACGGCCTGTCAGCAATTGCGGAATTTTTTGATTGACCGCTGCCGGAAGCGGTGCTACGCTCATAATTGGACGTTGCGTTAACGATAACGCACGAACTGACACTCCGTCGCAGGCGGGTTGGTGTCGGAAAAAATCCCACAAAGGAGGAACTCATATGAAACGATTGAGTTCTGTGTTGCTGCTGGCCGTAATGGTCCTGACAGCGGGAATGGTGTTTGCTGGTGGTCAAGGTGAATCGGATGCTCCGCTGGTTGGTGTATCGATGCCCACGCAATCTTCGCAGCGGTGGATCCAGGACGGAAACTACATGAAGGATTTCCTGGAGGACCGTGGATATCGCGTTGATCTGCAGTACGCCGAAGACAACATTGACGCCCAGGTATCACAGATCGAGAACATGATCGTCCGTGGTGCCGACGTGCTGGTGATCGCCGCCATCGACGGGGCATCACTGACCAATGTTCTCGAGCAGGCCAACGATAACGATGTCGAGGTGATCTCCTACGACCGGTTGATCATTAATACCCCCCATGTGAGCTACTACGCCACCTTTGATAACTTCCAGGTGGGAGTTCTCCAGGGCGGATACATCGTGGATGCCCTTGATCTGGAATCCGGTGAAGGTCCGTACAACATCGAATTGTTTGCCGGCTCTCCTGACGATACCAACGCGTACTACTTCTTTGACGGCGCCATGAGTGAGCTCCAACCGTACATCGACAACGGTCAGCTCAACGTGGTCAGTGGCCAAACCGACTTTGATCAGGTTGCGATTCTCCGATGGGACGGTGCTACGGCGCAGCAGCGCATGGACAACATCCTCACGGCGGATTACACCGACGAGGACGTAGATGCGGTGCTGTCTCCCTACGATGGTCTCTCCATCGGGATCCTCTCCGCCCTGAAGAGTGTGGGATACGGAGAAGGTGGCAAGGAGCTTCCGGTGGTAACGGGACAGGACGCCGAGGTGCCTTCGGTGAAGTCGATTCTCGCCGGCGAACAGACCTCCACCGTCTTTAAGGACACCCGCGTTCTCGCCGAGCGAGCGGCACGGATGGTTGACGCGGTGCTCAACGATACCGAGCCGGAGATCAACGACACGGAAACCTACGACAACGGCGTGTTCGTGGTGCCGTCCTTCCTCGAAGTACCGGTATCCGTGGATATCGACAACTGGGAAGAAGTTCTGATCGATTCAGGTTACTACACCCGGGAAGATCTGGACCTCTAGTTCGCGCATGAACCTGGACCAGCCGGTTGCCTCGCGGCCTTCGGGCCGCGGGACCGCCGGTTGGTCAAATTTCCGCTACGGGTCGTCGCCTATCAAGGAGTATAATTCAAACTATGGCCGACGTAATTCTTGAAATGGAGAACATCACCAAACGGTTCTCGGGGGTCACTGCTCTCGATGGCGTCAGTCTTTCCGTGGACGATGATGAAATCCATGCGATCGTCGGTGAGAACGGAGCCGGTAAGTCTACGTTGATGAACGTGCTTTCCGGTGTGTTTCCTCACGGGCAATACGAGGGGACGATCCGTTTTCTCGGATCAGAGGTGGCGTTTCAGAATATTAAGGACAGCGAAAAGGTGGGTATCGTCATTATCCACCAGGAGCTGGCGTTGATCCCGCACCTATCGATCGCGGAGAACATCTTTCTCGGAAACGAACAGCTTGGGTCTATTGGACTGATCGAATGGAACAGAGCTGCCAGCCGAGCACACGAGTTGCTTCGGAAGGTAGGTCTCGAGGAGAATCCTAAAACCCTTATCGGAAGCATTGGGGTTGGCAAACAACAACTCGTGGAAATCGCGAAGGCCCTGGCCAAGGACGTGAAACTCCTGATCCTCGATGAGCCCACGGCGGCGCTCAACGATGAGGAGTCGGATCGACTACTGGAGCTTCTGGTCGATCTGAAAGCCCACGGAGTCACCTCTATTCTCATCAGCCACAAGCTGAATGAGGTGGAGAAAGTGGCGGATCGCATTACCGTGATTCGGGATGGCCAGAATATCGAGACCCTTACCAAGGGGAACGAGCCGTTCCACGAGGACCGCATCATTAAGAGTATGGTAGGGCGGGCGATCACCGATCGCTGGCCGGAGCGAGACCATCAGATCGGTGACGAGGTGTTTCGGGTTGAAAACTGGACCGTCTACCATCCGATCAACGAGCACCGCAAAGTGGTGAAGGACGTAAATTTTTTCATCCGTCGCGGTGAGGTGGTGGGTTTTGCCGGGCTTATGGGCGCCGGCCGCACGGAGATCGCCATGAGCCTCTTTGGGCGCGCCTACGGCCAGAACCACTCCGGCCAGATTTACAAGAATGGAACGGAGCTTACCCTGCGCTCCGTATCCGACGCGATCGACAACGGGATTGCCTACGTCAGTGAGGATCGCAAGCAGTACGGCCTGGTGTTGATTCAAGACGTGAAGAACAACATTTCCCTGGCCAATCTCAAACGGGTATCAACCGGGGGACTGCTCAACGTGAACGAAGAGGTAGTGCAGGCAGATCAATATCGCCGGCGACTCAACGTGCGGTCCAACGGGTTACAGCAGGTAGTGCAGACGTTGTCCGGAGGAAACCAACAGAAGGTGGTCCTCAGTAAGTGGCTCATGGCGGAGCCGGACGTCCTGCTCATGGATGAGCCCACCCGCGGAATCGACGTGGGTGCCAAATATGAGATCTACACGATCATCAACAAGCTTGCTGCCGACGGCAAAGCGGTGCTGATGATCAGTTCGGAAATGCCGGAACTCCTGGGGATGTGCGATCGCATCTACGTGGTGAACGGCGGTGAGATTGCCGGTGTGCTTAACCGCCAGGAAGCCTCTCAGGAAAGCATCATGAAAACCATCATGACGCACCAAAAACAGCTGGTAAAGGAGTGGTCGTGAATCAGCTAGTTAGCTATTTCAAGAGTAATATTCGTCAGAATGGCATGGTGATGGCGCTCCTGGCCATTATGGTTTTGTTTCAGATCACCACCGGGGGGATTCTGTTCCGTCCCGCGAACATAAACAACATCGTCATGCAGAACTCCTACGTGCTGATTCTGGCATCGGGAATGCTTCTGGTGATTCTCACTGGACGCATCGACCTGTCGGTGGGATCGGTGGTGGCCTTTGTTGGCGCGGTGTCCGCAATCATGATGGTGGATTGGGACGTGCCGGTGGCGGTCACGATCGTAGCGGCTCTGATAATCGGTGCCCTTATCGGTGCATTTCACGGCTATCTCATCGCCTATCTGAAGATACCAATGTTCATTACCACCCTTGGCGGTATGTTGATCTGGCGTGGACTGACCATGGTGATCCTCCAAGGGCAGACCAAGGCGCCCTTCGCGCGCAGCTTTCAGGCGATCGCCGCGGGATATCTCCCGGGCCGTGATGTGCGCATTGGGCCGTACAACACCCTGGCTTTGGCATTTGGTATCGTCCTGTCGGCGATCTTCGTGTTTCTGCTAATTCGTGGTCGGCGGAGCAAGATCGAGTATAAGTTTGAAGTACCCCCGGCGTGGATCGAGGCGATTCGGCTGATGTTCGTGGTGGTGGCGGTGAATATGCTGACCCTGAGCCTGGCGCTCCACAACGGTATTCCGGTGGTGCTCCTGGTGCTGTTGGGTCTGATCGTGTTTTACACGATTCTCACCCAGCGGACGATTTTTGGCCGTCACATCTACGCGCTGGGAGGTAATGCCAAGGCTGCCAAGCTCTCCGGAGTCAAAACGGAACGCGTCCTGTTTATGGTCTACATGAATAACGGCCTCATGGCGGCGCTGGCAGGGCTGGTTGTGGCGGGCCGGCTTAACGCTGCTACCCCCAAGGCAGGTACGATGTTCGAGCTGGATGCGATCGCCTCCTGTTTTATCGGCGGCGCCTCGGCCACCGGCGGCGTGGGTACCATCATCGGAGCGATCGTGGGCGGCCTGGTCATGGGTGTTCTCAACAACGGAATGTCGATCATGGGCGTCAGCGTTGACTGGCAGCAGGCGATCAAGGGCGTGGTTCTGTTATTGGCGGTCTTCTTTGATGTGATCACCAAGAGCAAGGCGGAGGCGGCCTGAATCAGGCCGCTCACGCGATCTGCGTCACGGTAATCATGGCCATATAGCCAACGTACACGGAGAGCAGAAGCGCGCCCTCCCAACGGTTGATCCGTCCGGGGTGGCCGCGCCACCCGATACCCACGATGAACAGTAGCAGCGTGAGCCCCGCCATCACCGGGAGATCCCGCGTGAGTACCGCCGGATCCACCGTAATGGGGCGAATCATCGCGCCGATTCCCACCACCGCCAGCGTATTAAAGAGGTTGGAACCGATGACGTTGCCCACGGCGATATCGTCCTCGCCGCGGCGGGCGGCGGCCACCGAGGAGGCCAGCTCCGGTAAGGAGGTTCCCACCGCCACCACGGTAAGTCCAATTACCAGATCGCTAATACCCACCGCCGTTGCCAGTCCCACCGCACCCCACACCAGGATGCGACTGCTGGCGATCAGTACCACGAGACCCACCACCAACCACAGGATGTGGGACTTGAGGGTGGGCCCGCTCTCCGGGCCGCCGGCCGGGGGCGGCGCATCCGACCGACTCGTACCGCTGGCCGGGGGCGGCGCATCCTTGCCACCCGCACCTACGCCCGCACCGGCGATCTCGCGTGCCAACAGATCCGCGTTGGCCGATCGGCTCTCATAGATCGACCATCCCACGAGTCCGGCGATTCCCGCGAGGAGAATCGCCGCATCGATGCGACCGATCACCCCGTTGAGGATCTGAATCGCCGCGAGGACGGTCACTCCCGCCAGGACAGGAAGTTCGATCTTGAGGATCCGCGAGCGCACCGCCACCGGGTGCACGAGCGCGCTGATGCCGAGAATCAGCGCGATATTGGCAATATTCGAACCCCAGGCGTTACCCAGTGCGATTCCCGAGGCCCCTTGGGAGGCGGAAATCGCCGAGATCAGCATCTCCGGCGCGGAGGTGCCAAAGCCCACTACCAGCATGCCGATCAGCAGCGGCGACATACCCAGCGCACCGGCGGTACCGGCGGCACCCGCTACAAATCGATCGGCACTCCAGATAAGTGCTGCAAGCCCTCCCACGAGGGCAACGCTAAACCAGATCACCTGGTCACTGTACACCGGGTGGTGGCGCGGGGTCTCGCGGCCGCGGAGGCGCTACTCAACTTTCTGTAAGGAGGCGGCGTTCATGCAGTACCGCAGACCGGTGGGAGGGGGCCCGTCGGGAAACACGTGGCCCAGGTGTGCGTCACAGGTATTGCACAGCGCTTCGATGCGGACCATGCCGTGGCTCGTGTCTTTGTGGTACTTCACCACGTTGTCCGCGATCGGCTCGGTGAAGGAGGGCCATCCGGAATGCGACTCAAACTTGGTGTCGGCGTCGAACAGTTTCTCTCCACAACAGATGCAGGCGTAGATCCCCGGTTCAAACTTGGAGCACATCTCCGAGCTAAAGGGCCGCTCGGTACCCGATCTGCGGGTGACGTCATACTGCTGGGGGGTCAGCTGTTCCCGCCACTCGGCATCACTCTTCTCTACGCGGCGGTTGGGAGCCGGAACGCCCTCCTGGGCCAGACGCTGTACTTCTTTCCAATTGATCATACCCTTGAGATACTCACCTATGGGAACCAACGGCAAGTCCCTCACGCG
>JAWOCO010000005.1:0-3080 GCA_046483765.1 Alkalispirochaeta sp.
TGGCCTTACACCGCATCGGAGTAGGGCTGGCGCTCTATGAGGAACTTCAAGCGGCAGGTATCGATCCGCAGGGACCGCAGGCAGACGCTAATAGTCCCGAACTCCTAGCTGCTGCCGGGCGGCGAGGGGTGCTGTTCGCCGTCCTCACTGTCCTCGGCACGACTATCCCCGCCACGATACTCATATCCACAACACTCTTCTTTCGGGCTCACGGTGAGGTGCCGATCTGGCGTTTAGTGGTGGTGAGCCTGGGTCTCACGGCATTTGCCGCCGCTGCGATCGCGCTTGCGGTCCCCCGAATCGCCTCTATGGGGGTGGCGCCACCGTTCATTGGAGCACTGGTTGTCTGGCTTGCCGCTTCCGCGGCAGCTATCATATTCACCGCGCGCCGTCGTCGGTCGGCTAACCAGAATTCGTAGCGCTCATATCCGCGCTTATACCGACACCCGCGCTGGCGCGCTCAAACGACGCGCCGGGAGGGTGGTCCGCCAGGGGCTCCGGCGCTTTTTGAAGTAGTAAGTTCGACTCGCTTCGGCGAAAAGGCGTGGTACAATTCAGCTGTGCGCACGCGTACCATCTCGTCCACAGTAGTGCTGGTTTGTCTTCAGCTGTTCGTTCTCCTCGTTCTGTCCGCTTGCGTGCCATCGGAGCGTGCCGATTCCGCCTCCCTCAGCTCGAGAACCATCGTCTTTGTTCCGGCGGTGGAGGATCCGTTCTATCGAGCGATCGGGAGTGGCGCCCGTGATGCCGCAGAGGAGGTAGGAGTTCCGTACTCCGAAGCGAGCTATCCCGAGGTCTGGAGTGCCGACGCGCAGCGAGACGTGTTACGGGAAGTCGATTTCACCGACGTGGACATTCTCTTAATCGGGCCGGTATCTACCGTAGCGCTCAACGATGAATTGCGCGAGATTCATGACAGTGGCGTTTCCATTATCACGGTAGATACCTATATTGGCGACGGCGACTATACCCAGGGGGATGACTCCTTTGCGCTGACCTTCGTAGGTAGCGACAACTGGAATGGAGGGAAAGAGGTTGCCGAGCGCCTTGCGGAGCTCGTGGGAAAGGAAGGTGCGGTGTACGTCAGTACCACTCACTCCGACGTCTCCTCGGTGCGAGATCGGGTAAACGGGTTCATTGCGGGGACGGCGGAGTTTCCACATCTGCATGTGATTGCTACCGATTACAATCAGGATCGTCAGAGCGTGGCGTACACGCAGACCCTCTCTCGGCTTCAGGAGCATCCGGAGGTGCGGGCGATCTTCGCGACCAATCTGTTTAGTGCCCAGGGGGCGTACCAAGCAGTGGTAGAAAGTGGTCTCACCGGTGCCGTGCGGATCGCCTCCTGGGACAGTACCGCACCGATTATGAGTGCGCTCCGGCGGGGATCGATGGATATTGTGTTCTCCCAGACTCCCCGAGAGATCGGATCCAAAGCGGTGGAACTTGCGGTGGATCACCTCCAGGGCCGGTCGGTGACGCGTCGAGTACTGGTAGGCGGGCAAATTCTAACCCAGGAAACGATCGATGACGTTGATCTCGAGTCGCTGACCTACTGAGATATGTCGCTCTTTAAACGGTTCTTTCTAATAGCAACCCTGGTGCTGGTCCTCCAAAGCCTGCTGACTGCGCTCCTAGTTACCGATCGCGTACAGGAGCAGGATCACCGTTTGGCGTTGCGAGAACTGGACGACGAGTCACAAAGAATATACGAGAACTTCAACAGTTGGAAACGAGTGCTCTGGCAAGAGCTGGTTACGCTCCCTGAGGATGTCACTTCGGAGGCGTTCAGGACGCGGCTGGCCGCGCGTCGTACGGTTGACTGGTTGGTACTTAGTGATGAGGAAGATCGTGCCGCACAGGTGTTCAATCTGTCCGGCCTTCCATTCTTTGAACAGTTTAACGGTGCGTGGCGCGCCCCCGTTCGTCCTGGAATCGTGCTTCAGCAATTGGGAGACACGGTGATCCTGAGGGCGTCCATTTCCCTTCCGCCGTCGACCGATGGGATCACCGCGATACACCTGGTAACCTTGGTAGACGATACCTTCTGTCGGGAGTTAGCGATCGGTTCCGCCGCTGCCGCCACCTTCATGACGTCCCAAGGAGTTCTGTCGGGACTGCCTACGGTTCCTCAGCGAGCAGCTTTCGCGCGGACGATTTCCAACCAACGCGGCTACCTGCGTCTTCCCGGGTTACGTAACGATCTGGGAGAGCGCTTCAACGGGAGCGTGCGCAACGTCGGCACCATTCTATCCAACGCGGAATACCGCACTGCTCATCTGGCGGTGGTACTTGACGCGTCCTGGCAGGACGCTCGCTTGCAGACGATTGGTCGAAACCTGGTTTTGGCATCGCTGCTCTCGATCGCGCTTTCCGCCGGTTTGGTTATGCTGGGGTCCTGGACGCTCACCAAGCCGGTGATGCATCTCAGCCAGGCGATGGACCGGGTAGCGGCGGGGGACCTGTCGGTTCGCTTGGCCGATTCCAGGAGTCAGGAGACGAAGGCACTGTTCCGCGGATTCAATAGAATGGCCGCGCAGTTAGAGATCGATGTGAGTGAGCGGGAGCGGCACATTGCGGAGATCACCGCGCTGACCAATACGAATGAGACGATTTTTCAGTCGATTGGCAGCGGCATGATCACCGTGGATCTAGACGGCACCATCCTCCGCGTAAATCACGCTGCAGCCGAACTTCTACGCGTGGCGGAGGACGGTCTGGTTGATCGTCCTGTGACGGAGATCGGAATGCCGAACTCGGGGTACATCTGATGGATATTGCGGAGAAAGTCCGCGCGGATGGCGCGCAGGTGGTCGGTACGGCGCGGCGGACGCGGGATCAGGTCTATGAAGTTTCCGGATTTCCGCTGCGTGGAACGCTCACGAAGAGCCGCCCGGTGATAGAGGGCTGCCTCCTCATCGTGGATGACGTCACCGAGCGGGTTTCGTTAGAGGAGCGGATGGTTCGCGCGGAAAAACTGTCGTCCCTCTCGATCCTCACCGCCGGAGTCGCCCACGAAATCAATAACCCCTTGTCGTCGATCACCACAAACGTGCAGAACATCGCTTCGGAGATCGATG
>JAWOCO010000096.1:0-3323 GCA_046483765.1 Alkalispirochaeta sp.
ACAAACTGTTTGCCAAAACCACCGCTGCCGCGATCGTAGTTACGCTGATCGTGACGGTGGCCCCCATACTGCCGGAGTGGCTGCGCACCACGGCGCTGGCGGTGGTGCTGGGTATGCAGCTGGTCTCCTTCGGCTGGGACCTGGTGCTGCAGTACCGTGCGGTACGTCTGGCGGGGAGCGAGCGGTGAACCGCACCGGTGAGGAGCCTGGCCGCCGGGCGTACCGCACGGTACTGCAGCACCAGGTCCCAACCAAAGGAGACCAGCTGCATACCCAGCACCACCGCCAGCGCGGTAGTGCGTAGCCACTCCGGCAGTATGGGGGCCACCGCCACGATCAGCGTCACCACGATCGCGGCAGCAGTGGTCTTGGCAAACAGCTTGTACGCCGGGGAGACGGTGACCGGATCACTGTCAAAGCGCCAGATCAGTACGTACAGATAGCGCATCAGCCCCAACAGTAGCACAAAGGGGGCGATCCCGTAGCGCAGGTACACCAGCAGCGACAGACTCAAGGTGAACAGCGCATCGTTTTCCATGTCCCACAGCGCGCCAAAGGCTGACGGGCCAAACCGGCGCGCCAGGCGGCCGTCAAAGAAATCGGTGAGCTCCACCAGCGCCAGCGCCGATCCCACCGCCCAGACCGTCCCTACGGACCATTGCGCCACCTGCGGGAGCATCACCAGTACCGCCACCGCCGCGGCACCGCGGCCGGCAGTGAGGGCATCGGGAATCCAGTGACCCCGCGCCGCGGCACCGCCTGTGGCACCACTCCTGTGAGCATCACCACCGCGGGGAGCACCCCCGGCGGCACCACTCCCGTGAGCATCACCACCGCGGGGAGCGTTCCCGGCGGCACGACCGCCCGCGCGGAGACGCCGGGACGCGAGATACAACCCCACCAGCGCCAGCGCGCTCCACCCCGCTATCAGCGGGAGACCGACTGTAATCATCCCACCGGCGCGCTCCCCGCCCACTTCCCGCGCCACCGCCACCAGCAGCGTTCCCGCGGTGAGCACTGCGGCGTGGGTGAGATTCCACCAGTGATACGCGCGGTCGAAGGTCATCGCTCGAGGAGAACGTCGATCTGGTGCGCTTCGAAGAGTAGCGAGCCGTGGTGCAGCTGCTCCCGACGAGTGGTGATCCAGCGCCCGAGTTCGTTCACCGTGATCGCGCTGTCCCCGCCGGCGACGATCTGTTCCGCCACCGACCGCTCCATCATGTCCAGAATCGTATCTACCAACACCCGTTCATCCTCCAACGGACCCTCCCGCCGGGGGGGAATGATCCAGTCGGAGCTTCCCACCTGGAGGATCCGAAATCCCGCATCGTGCAGCGCCCACACGTGGCGCCGCCCAAAGCCCTGCGTCATGGAACGGTGGTAGAGCTGGAGCACCTCCGCGTCCAGTGCGGAATCGATGGTGGGCTCCATGAGCGTCACTCCATCGAAGATAATGGAGGCGTACAGCAGCCCCCCCGGGGCCAAGAGCGACTCCATGAGTTGCGCCACCGCCGCCGGTGCAAACAGGTCCAACACCGCGTTGGCGATCACCAGATCGAACTTCCTGGCGGTATCCCGCTCGCGCACATCCCCCACGTGAACGGTACCGGTATGAATCTCCGGACTACTCTCCACCCGCTTCCGTAGGTAGGCGGCGGTTTCCGGATTGATCTCCCAGGCGTCGTACTCTATCCGCCGATCGCCCACTACTGAGGAGGCGAAGCCTCCCCACTCCCGCAGGCGATCGATCATGGTACCGGTGCCGGCGCCGATCTCCGCGATCCGGAGCCGACCGGCCTCACCCTCCAGGGAGGCGATACTCTGCAGTAACTGTTGCCACACGGCGTGATTGATCGAACGGTCGTCGATCGTGCGTTTTGCTTCTAAATAGGCTGCGTGCATGGTCTCTGAAAGTACCATTTCCCGGCCGCCCTGTGCACGATTTGGCCGAGAAAACTCTCGCCCCCCGCGCCTCCTGCCGGTACACTGGACGCCATGGAGCAGCTGAGCCGCAAAGTAAAGGCGGGATACGGGGTTGGTGATCTCGGGGGGAACCTCTTCTTCACGATGGGCGGGTTCTATTTTCTGTTCTACCTCACCGATGTGGTGGGAATCGCCGCCGGCCTGGCCGGTACCGCGCTGATGATCGGAAAGGTGTGGGACGCCGTCACCGATCCGGTGGTGGGTTTTCTCTCCGATGGAACCACCAGCCGCTTTGGGCGGCGCCGGCCGTGGCTTTTCGCCGGTGCGTGGATCGTCTTCGGCGGTATGGTCATGATGTTCTATCCGCCTCTGGGCGCACCTTTTGTCTGGGCCCTGGTGGCAACCCTTATCCTGAATACCGGCTACACACTGATTAACGTTCCCTACGGCGCGCTTACTCCGGATCTTACGGAAGATTTCCACGAACGCACCGTCCTGCAGGGGTGGCGCATGAGCTTTGCCGTGGTGGGAACGTTCATCGGAGCGGGGGTGGTTCTGCCCTTGGTGGGGCTCTTCGGCGGTGGCACCGCCGGCTGGACCGGTATGGGTATCGTGATCGGCGCGATTATCGCGATTTCTCCGCTGATCGTGGTCCTCACCGTGCGGGAAAAGCAATTCGTTCCCAGCGGCCCACCGCGGAATATTCTCAAGTCCTACGGTCAGGTCCTCACGCAGAAGCCGTTCCTGCTGGCGCTCATTCCCTGGTCGTTGCACATTACCGGGGTCAACATCATCCAGGGGGGCATGTTGTACTACTTCCGCTTCGTCTATGAGGACGAGGCCGCGTTTCAGATCGCCCTGCCGATCCTCCTGGGCAGCGCGATCCTCTGGATTCCGGTGTGGGTCCGGATATCGAAAAGTATCGGCAAGCGCGCCTCCTACAACATCGGTATGTCGATCTTTGCCGCCAGTGTGCTGGTCTTCTTTCTGATCGGCCATCTCTCGGGGCCGATTATTGCCTATATCATCATGGCGATCGCCGGGGTGGGGTTTGCCACCCAGTACGTCATGCCCTTTTCCATCGTGCCGGACGTGGTGGAGTATGATTACGCCGAAAACGGCCTGCGCCGGGAAGGAGTCTACTACGGACTGTGGACGTTTATGTCTAAAATTGGCCAGGCCTTCGGGATCGCCCTGAGCGGATTCCTACTGCAGGCGTTCGGCTATCGGGAGACGGTGGCCGGGGTCCTGGTGGAACAGAGCGACTCCGCAATCATCGGCATTCGACTGCTGGTGGGACCGGTGCCGGCGTTCTTCTTCATTTCGGGGGTGATCGTCCTCCGGTACTACCCGATCACCAACGAGTACTACCAGCGGATCCGCGCCAAGGCGGAGGCGCG
>JAWOCO010000130.1:0-3682 GCA_046483765.1 Alkalispirochaeta sp.
ACACCGGCGGATTTTGGGCAATGGCAGGAGCTGATCGAGCGGGGGCGTCAGGCCGCGTTGGCGGCGTTGCCGGAGTTGCTGGAGATCAAGGATGTCGCCGTGCACCATCCGGTCGACCGCAATATCCGTCCGGAGCAGGATGTCTCCCTCCGGGTGCGAGAGGTCAATATTCGGGTACCGGACTACATCGAGTTTTCCAGCCGCGATGAGGCGGTACAAAGCGTGGAGACGGCGCTTCCTGAGGGAGAGACCTCGGTGACAGCCGTGCAGGAGGCGGTGTACAACCTCTACGATGCCGGTGGATTTCACTCAGTTACCTATGATCTTGTTCCAGCGGAGGAGGGCCAACACGACGTAGACCTGTACCTCATGCCCCGGAACGCTGCTGCCAGCGAACTGCGAGTGGGGGCGGGGGTGCGGAGTCAGCTCTTTGAGAGTACCTATGTGCGGTCCGTGTTGTACACCGATTTCCGGACCGCCCTGGCGCCGCCCACAGTGTTCGGAGGCGAGCTGGACCGACGTCCGCGGTTTGATGCCGAGGCGTGGATCAGTGAAGTCGCCAGCGCCCGGGTGGGGGTGTCGTTTCCACTGGCCCCGTCGCTCCGCCTGCGGGGGCGGGCGTACTCGCTGTCTACCCCAATGCTGTTCTACGATTCCGCCACGGTGGAATCGTTATACTACCAGCGCTCCGCGGGCAGCGACCTGGGTCTGCAGTTTCAGCCGGGACGGCAGTGGCGATTCGATGTTACCGGGTTTGGAGAGTGGGCTTGGGTAGATCGTATTCAAGGATCATCCGTTCTGGAGGAAAACGCCAACTTGCGCTTCGGTGTCGCCGGGCTGGCGCGGCATGACAATCTGGACCGCGGTGTCCACCCCACCCGTGGCACCGAGACGCGAGCCGTGGGACGCCTCTGGTGGCAGCCCAACGATCTGCAGCCGCTGGTGCGGGGAGAAATCGACCACCGCTCGTACATACCGGTCTCCCGGGGAACCACGCTGGAACTCAAGTTTGCCGCCGCCACCGACCTGGATACGGGCCTGTCCCCGGCGGATCAGTTCTACGAGGGAGGGATCGAACGGATATCGGGGTTCTACTTCGGGGAGCTCGCGGGACGCCACGCGCTTTCGGCGGGGCTGGCCGGTCGAACCCGAATGTTCCGACTGCCGCTGGGGGCGGGGCAATGGGCGTACCTGGTGGCCGGAGCGGATGCCGCCCGGGTGTGGAACGGAGAGCTCACCGATATCCTTGATCCCCGGGAGTTTGAAGTTCCGCGGTTCGGCGGAAAGCTGGGCGTCAGTCTGGATACGGTGCTGGGTGAGCTCAGTGGCGGTATCGCGATCAACGACACAGGGCGGGTGATGAGCTACGTGCTCTTGGGGCCCGCGGCAACGCCCTCCGGTGAGATCTGGTCATGGTGACCTACCACCGGTATAGTGGGGGCATACATATATGATTAGTGCACAGAACGTAAGTCTGTCCTTCGGCGGTCAACCGCTGTTTAAGGACGTTAATATCAAATTCACCGCCGGCAACTGTTACGGGGTAATTGGTGCCAACGGCGCCGGGAAGTCGACCTTTCTGAAGATCCTCTCCGGTGATCTGGAGCCGGACTCCGGAGAAGTGATCGTGGGCAAGGGAGAACGGGTGGCCGTGCTCCAACAAAACCAGTTTGCCTATGACCAGTACTCCGTGATGCATACGGTGATCATGGGGTACCGCCATCTCTACGACGTGATGATCGAGAAGGATCAGATCTATTCCAAGGAGGAGTTCACCGAGGAGGACGGCATTCGGGCGGCCGAGTTAGAGGGCGAGTTTGCCGAGCTCAACGGCTGGGAGGCGGAAAGCGAAGCGGGGCGTCTCCTGGCGGGCCTGGGAATACCTGATGACCTGCATGAAAAGCAGATGGCCGATCTCGACGGGGGACAGAAAGTGCGGGTCCTATTGGCGCAGGCACTCTTTGGGGAGCCCGATATTCTGCTTCTGGATGAGCCCACCAATAACCTGGACCTCGAATCGGTAAGTTGGCTGGAGGAATTTCTCTATAACTTCCGCAACACCGTGATCGTCGTAAGCCATGACCGCCATTTCCTGAACCGCGTATGCACCCACACCGCAGACATCGACTTTGGCAAGATCCAGCTCTACGTGGGCAACTACGACTTCTGGTACCACTCCAGTCAGTTGGCGCAGCGGCAGCTGCGGGACGAGAAGAAACGCAAAGAGGACAAAGTGGCGGAGCTCAAGGCGTTTATTCAGCGCTTTTCCTCGAATGCCGCGCGGAGCAAGCAGGCTACCAGCCGGCAGAAACTGGTGGAAAAGCTCTCCCTGGATGACATTCGCCCCTCCAGTCGTCGTTCTCCGTACATCAACTTCGACATGACCCGAGATCCGGGAAAGAAGATGCTCGAGATTCGTTCTCTGACCCAGGCGGTAGAGGGTGAACCGGGGATTCGGAACTTTGAGATCACCGTGCAGCCCGGCGATAAGATCGCCTTCGTGGGTCCCTACCACAACACCAAGTCCGCGCTGTACGAAATCCTCGCCGGTGAGATGAAGCCGGATGCCGGGGAGTATGAATGGGGCACCACGATTACGCCGGCGTACTTCCCCAAGGATTCGAGCCGGTACTTCGATACCGACGCCACCATCGTGGATTGGTTGCGGCAGTATACCGATGCGGAGGAGGAGTCCTACGTTCGGGGATTCCTGGGACGCATGCTCTTTACCGGCGAGGAATCGCTCAAGAAGGTGAAGGTGCTTTCCGGAGGCGAAAAAGTACGCTGTATGCTCTCCAAGCTGATGCTCACGGGGCCCAACGCCCTGATCATGGATGAGCCCACCAACCACCTTGACCTGGAATCGATTACCGCCCTCAATGACGCGCTCATCAGCTTTAAGGGTTCGATTCTGTTTACCAGTCACGACCATGAGTTTGTGAATACTGTGGCCAATCGGATTATCGAGTTCACTCCCACAGGCACGATCGATCGGACGATGCCGTTTGACGAGTATCTGGCCAGTGATGATGTGAAGCGACAGCGGGACCAGGCGTACCACGGGCATCACGTGGTGGAAATCTGAGTATCTTTCGAGACGGATGGACGCGAGAACACTCTTTCAGGAACGACGAGCGACCCTCTTTCTATTAGCGGCCAACGTGCTCATTCTGGTGGTGGCCGGCACCTACGGGGTGCTTAACCTGGCGGCGGGATTTCTGCTGATGGGGGGCACGCAGCTCTTCGCAACGGTACTGGTTTTGGTGGCAGCCACCCTGGTGGTTCTCCGACTCCGGCAGGGGGCGGCGGTAGACGCGGTGCCCCGTCACCTGACCTTCGGGGCTACAGTGCTTCTGGCACTGATGCTGGCAATCACCGGGGGAGGCGTGAGCGATGTAACGCCATTCATGTTCGTGGTGCCGCCCGCGCTGCTCTTCGTTGGCGATCGGCGCAGTGCGGCGGTGGCCAACATCGCGCTGCTGGTAATTCTGGTGGTGTCGGTGGTGGAGCCGGGGCTCACCGCCTGGATTCGCGGAACCGATCGCACCTACCACGCATCCATACTGGTGGCGTACGTTGCCCTCAATGTCTACGTGTTCATGGTAGCGGATCTCCGCGATCGGGCGTACCGGCGGGTTCGGTTCCTTGCCTCCCATGACCCTGTCACCGGCCTGGCACGATT
>JAWOCO010000148.1:0-3116 GCA_046483765.1 Alkalispirochaeta sp.
CGCCTCGGCGCCGGCGGGATGATCCACCTGGATGTGCCCTCCGGTGGCCACCATCGACTGGAAGAAGTCGTGGCGCATGCCGGTGAGCATGCCCGAGACGAAGAGCATCACCGCCACACTGATCGCCACCACCAGGATAATGAGCAGGCTGCGACGGCCGTGGCGCACCACGCTCCCCCAGGCGATCTTCCAGATCACGGGGCGCCCCCGCCGTGCTCGGCGTCCGGCGCAGGGGTGTTGTGGGCACCCTCGGGGGGCGCCGCGGTCGCCGCCGATGCCCCGGCGGATCTGTCTGGCCCCTCCTGGTACTCGATTACCCCATCGCGCAACCGGATGGTTCGACCTGCGTATTTCAGAATTTCCGGGTTGTGCGTGGAGAAGAGAAAGGTCACCTGATCGCGGGTGTTGAGCGTGCGCATGAGGTCGAGAATGCGGTCGCCGGTCTCCGAGTCGAGGTTGGCGGTGGGCTCGTCGGCGATCACCAGACTGGGACGGTTCACCAGCGCCCGGGCCACCGCCACCCGCTGCCGCTGTCCGCCTGAGAGCTCATCCGGGCGGTGGTGGGCGTACTCACTAATTCCCACCGCCTCCAGGAGGTGCGCGGTCATCTCCCGGCGCTCGGGCTTGGGGGTGCCGGCGAGGACGGCGGGAAACGCCACGTTCTCCTCCACGGTGAGTACGGGAATCAGGTTGAAGCTCTGAAAGATGAAGCCGATCTCCCGCAGGCGGAGCTCCGCCTCCTCCGCGTCGGAGAGCGCGTGGAGTTCCCGCTCCCGCAGGTGTACGCTGCCGCCGGTGGGGTGATCGATACACCCCACGATGTTGAGCAGCGTGGTTTTGCCGCAGCCGGAGGGGCCGGCGATCGCGGCAAACTCGCCCTCCTCCAGGGTGAGATCGATTCCCCGCAGGGCGTGAATCGTGGTCTTTCCCAGGGGATAGTCTTTGGTGACGTTCTGCAAGCTGATCAGCGCCATAGGTCCTCCTCTTCGTGGCGGAGGCGGTGGCCGTACCCACCGCGACGTGCCGCTGCCGCCGGGGTGTGGGCGGCCGGCGAGGCGCGGGCGCCCGGGGGCGTGTCCGGCCCCCGGGGTGTGGGCACCCGCCCCGGATATGCGTGGCGAGGCCGTTCGCCCCGGCTCTAAAAGTAGGCGGTGGCGCCGAGCTCCACCACCATGCCCTGCGGGATCCGGCCGAACTCCGTGGCTGCCGCCCCGGCGTTCCACGTGACCGTGGCGGAGAGATCCACCGCGGGAATCCGTAGGAGCGTCGCATCGTGACGGACGAGGTAGCTCTCATCGGTGAGATTGGCCAGCAGGCTGTGCTCGGTGGACCACGATTCGGTGGTGGTCACCGCGGCGGAGAGCGCCAGGTAGTGCCGCCCGGGCCGCTGGAACCCGCCGGCGGCATCGGTGGTGACCACCAGATTGGACGTCGGGGGCTCGGGATAGGTCTCCTCCAGGCCGTTATAGATCAGCTCCCCCAACAGCACCACGTCGGTGAGGTCTCCGTACCAGGTGTACTCCGCGCCGATACTTGCCAGGGGCTGGGTGTTGAGGACCTCGCCCCGGGGATCGTACGCCTCGAACGCCGCCTCCCCGGCGATCAGTACCGCACCGGCGGGGACGGAGAGGCCGATTCCCGGGCGGAGCATCGTGGCGTACTGGTGCACCAGCGACAGGGAGATGTCTACCGGTTCCACATAGGCGGAGATGTACGCCGCCTGCCGCAGATCGTTCAGATCCTCGGTGGCCAGCGCGTCCTGGGCGGCAACCGCCGCTTCCAGCGAGAGGTTGGGGCTGGGGAGGTAGGCGATGCTTACGCCATCAAATCCCGGCTCCACCTCGCTGGTGGGGCTCTGGGGATGCAGCGCATCGGTCACGGAGAACGTCCAGCCGGTACCCCAATTGAGCCGCTGCCTCCCGGCGCGCAGGACGAACTGATCGCCGGCGCGGGCACTCACATACGCCTGGTAGATCTCATGGCCTAAGAGCACGGCGGTGGCCGTCCCCGCGCCGGTGCCGGCGGTTCCCGTTTGTGTACCGTCGGCGCCGGGGAGCGTCCCAAAGGCGTCGGTCAGCGCGTTGCCATCGCCATCTGAAGCACCGGCGGGTGTCGCGGTAAGGGCGTGATCGATCAGGAGCTCCGCCGAGGTGGCGTCATTCCCCAGGGTGAGCCGGTGCGTGGCGGCGAGCCGCGTGAGCGCAGAGAGATACCAGCTACCCCGGAGCGTGGCGTCCACCACCACCGGAGAATCCTTGCGGTAGATCGCCGCTCCCCGCGTCTCTACCGAGCCGAAGAGGGTGTACTCCTGAGCGGCTATCAGCGGCGGAGCGAGCATCCCCACCAGCCCTACGAGCCACACCAGCAGGAGGACCGTCGTGATCGGGGAGGGCCGTGCGGCGCGTGAGGCATGTGTGCCGCGGGTGTTGCAGGTAGCGGGCGCGCCCGATGTAGCGTGTGGGCCGTAGTTCATCGCGTGAGCTCCTGCTGGTTAAAGAGGCGTTGCGGAATATCCTCCCGCGCCTCCAGCGCCTCAATCCGCACGGTAGTGACGGCCCCCTCCTCCTCCAGTGATTCCATGCGCATCACCGTCGGTCGGGTGGCGCCGGCAAGTTCACCGATTTCCAGCAGGAGCATGCGCTTAAACGCCAACCCCGACCGGGAGTAGTAATCAAAGCGCACGGGGATTACCTCTCCCGGGGCACCAGGACCGGGGAGCTCGTCAGCGGCGTCCCCCACCGCGTGCCACAGATAGATCTCGATCCGGCCGTAGGCCGCCTCGTCATGGGCCGCGCGGCCCTCGATCACCGTGGTGGGGACGCTCCCCAGCTGCGGATGGTCCACGGTGGCGCGTCCGGCGTGGCCCGCGGCGTAGTCATCACTGTAGTCGGGGTCGGAGACATCGTTGTTGGAGAAGACGCTTCCCTGAAAGGAATCGCGCGGGGAGAGGCGGATCGCCCGGCGGGAGCCGGAGCGCGGATTGTACATCCACAGATCGTCCGCTTTCTGTAGGAAGCGCATGCCCCGGGAGCGGCGCGGCTCCTCCACCTCCATGAACGTGCCGGAGCCTTCCAGATGGAAGTTCTCCATGAGCATTTCACTTGTTCGGCGCCCGG
>JAWOCO010000159.1:0-4266 GCA_046483765.1 Alkalispirochaeta sp.
TATACCGGGGGGGAGAGCGTTCCGAAGCGCGAAGCCAGCTTCTGCGCATTCTGGGGGAGTCGCTCTCCCGCACTGAAGAGATTCGCACGCGGCAGCTGCTTGCCACCCTGCACATCGAGGACGAAGACTTTGACGGTGCCCTGTCACAGTATCGGACGCTGGCCGACTCGGCTGAGGGTACCGCCGAGCGCGTACGCTACGAGCAGCTCATCGCTACCACCTTAGCCTCCGCTGGACGAACGCAGGAGGCGGTGAACCGCTACGATGAAATCGCCGACCAGTTTCCGGAGACCGACGCCGGGCGTACGGCGCTCCTGGAAGCGGGGGAGCTGTTGTACGGTATGGGAAGCCTCCGGCAGTCGCGGGAGCGGTTTCGCGAGTATCAGTCACGCTTCCCCGAGGGGCAGGATTTGGATCGTGCGCTGTATTGTGCGGGACTGACCTCCTACGAGCTTGATGAGCCGGGGCGATCGCTGTTGTGGTGGGAACCGCTCATCGATCGATTTCCCCGCAGTTCCTATACGCCGGAAGTCCTGTTTCTTACCGCCCAGATCTATACCGAGCGCGATCAGCGTCGGCGCGCGCTGGAGTTGTACGATCGTCTGGTGGCCGCGTATCCCGACAGTTCCGAGGCGGAGGAGGCGCAACGACTGCGTCGGACGATTCGCCTGGAGTTGGACGGTCTCAGTGGCCGTGAGGCGGATCTCTGGGTTGAGTTAGAGCCCGGGGATGGCGCGGGACCGGAACCGGGAAGCGAACGCTGGTTCGACCTGGTACTGGAACTCGGGCGGATCGCGATTCGGGAACAGATTTCGCTCACGAGAGAACGATCGCGGATTGTGGACAAGTTGCTGGAGGCAGCTGAATTCGAGGGGGCCGACGCGGCGGAGGCCTCCGTGCTGCTGGCGGAGTACTATCGGCGGCGCGGCGAGACGAATGCCGCCCTGGATCGGTACGTGGAAGCTGCCGGTACCGACGGCGCCCCCGATGAGTTGCGGGCCCAGAGTCTGTACGAACTGGCGGTACTTGCCCGGGACGCCGGCGATAGCCGCACCGCCCAGGAAGCCCTGGAAGAACTGAGTGCGCGGTATGACGGTTCCATCTGGGCCGACCGCGCTGAACGCATGATGGAGTCGGATTGACATGCAACGGATCACCTGTTTTCTCGTAGTCATGAGTATTCTCGCACCGGTAGCGGCGCAGTCGAACGATGACCCCGCCGCCGACGTCGAAGTTGATCCGGAGCGCATCGTCGTAGACGTGGCCCCCGTGGCGGCGGTGGTGGACGGGCTTCCGCCGTTGCCGATGCTGGACTTTGAAGAGTCCGAGCCGGACGGATCGGAAGTGGTGGTGGACACGCTTCCCCAGGAGGAACTGGCTCCTCCGGATTTTCCCCGGGAAACGCTCTCCGCCCTCCCCACGAGTCCCGGTGGTGAGCAGGTGTACTTCAACGCCACCCTCGGCGGCGGCAGCGTCAACTCGGTGCTGGGCAATATTAACGTCTATCGCCTGGGCGAGGGCCTGCAGTTTCGACTGGGATATGATCACCGCGGTTCCGACGGGTTTAACTTCAATGAGTTGGGAACCGGGTATTTCAGCCAGGAGAATTCGCTGGAGACCTGGGTTCAGATGGGCACTGAAGATTCATTGCAGCTGGAAATCGAGGGGAGCTACGGCGATCGGCGCTTCGGGCTGCAGGGACTGCCCACCTATTACTCGGCAGATAGCCGTACGCTGGAGGGCACCGCCGACCTGAGTTACCAGTGGAGCCCGCGCACTGAAGCGGGTATCCGCGTGGATGCTCGCGACGAGCAGCGCGTCCTGGCGGCACGTTCCCCGGATGAGGGAGAGGGATCTCCCCGGGAGATCTACCGCATGCTGCGACCCGTGGTTCGGGGGCGATTAGAGTGGCCTCGATTTCACGTGGAGGCCCGGGGAGATTACGAAGGGCGCTTTGCGGTGGATTCCGACGTTGCCTCATCATCGATGGTGGGCCTCGAGCTGGCTGTTGAGGGGGTTCCGATGGAGGGACTCACGCTCTTTGCCCAGGGAGCAACGCGATACCGGTTTTCCGACGGCGCCTTCTTTCCCGTGCAGGGCGGATTTGACTACCGAGGATCCGAGCGATGGGGTCTGCGCGTGGAAGGTGGATATCGGGTTAGCGAACGAAGCCCCGCAGATATGTGGAATGAGTACATTGTAAGTGACTGG
Source organism: Alkalispirochaeta sp. (assembly GCA_046483765.1). GTDB lineage: Bacteria > Spirochaetota > Spirochaetia > DSM-27196 > Alkalispirochaetaceae > Alkalispirochaeta. The sequence goes on from JAWOCO010000159.1 coordinate 2,212, forward strand.
TCCGGCCCGGAGGCGGAGGAGATTCCCCTGGCAGAAACGTTCTTCACGCAGGGTACCCTGGACCTACAACTGATTCCCGCCCTGGTTGATCTTTCCACGGAGTTCACATGGGAGCGGCAGGAGGATGCCTTTCGGGTGGGTGCCTATGACGAGGATCCCACGATCGCCGGCTATCCGATCACCACTGGAGCCTTTGAACGGCTCGATGGCGAGCTGGAAAGCACCATCTCCCTCGGGGAGCGAACATCGCTTTCGGTGGGGTGGTTGTCCCGCTTCGAGGACCGCCGTCTGGGATTCGCCCGGGACGAGCTGTTTTCTTCGGTTGAAATTGAAGGCGACACCGTCTCCGGTTCGGTGAGCGGGACGGTTCCGTTTAATCCGTCCGTTACCTTGCCGGTGATCTCCACGGAACTACGCTATCGGGTAGCGGAAGATGTGGAATTTCGAGCGTTCGGGAGAGATCTTCTGGGACCGGCGGAAGAAGATGGCCGCACCCCTCGGGGAGTGGCTCCCGGCGAAGATGATCCCTTCGTGGCCCCCGGTTTCGAAATCGGTGTAGCCCTGCGGGTAAGTTTCTGAATCAATTACAGGGAAGTGAGCAAAGCATATGTTAGATCTGATTGAACGGGGCGGAGTCATCTTCGTGGTGATTCTGGTGTTGTCGGTGGTGGCGGTGGCGATCGTCATCGAACGATTTCTCTACTTCCGGAAAAACCGGGGAGATGAGGAAACGATTATGCGCCGGTTGGAGACAACCCTCTCGAAGGGGAACTTCGACGAGGCACTGGCCATCTGCGAATCGATGCCGAGCCCCATAACTAATCTCATGCGGGTGGGAATTGAGCACCGGCACTACTCCCGCGAGGTTATCAAGATGGCGATCAGCGATGCCGCCAACATGGAAATCCCGCAGATGGAGCGATTTCTGTCGAGTCTGGGTACGATTGCCCACATCACGCCGCTTCTCGGGCTCCTGGGTACGGTCACCGGAAACATCCAGGCCTTCGGTGTGCTGGGAGAGACCGGTATCGGTGGAGGAGATCCGGCGGTCTTAGCGCAGGGAATCTCCGAGGCGCTGCTTACCACCGCCGCGGGAATCATCGTGTCCGTTCCGGCGATCGCCTTTTACAACTATCTGGTGAGCCGCGTGAACCATTCCATAATTCGCCTGGAAAACCGGGTAAATGAACTCGTCCTGTACCTGAAAAAGGACTGATCCATGCGATTTCAACGGCGACTGCAACCGATGGTGAACGTCGATCTCATTCCGATGATCGATGTGGTCTTTCAGTTGGTAGTCTTTTTCATGGTTTCCAGCACCTTAATCACCCGGGCGGGGCTCAATCTCGACCTCCCCGACGCAGGTGCCGCGCAAGAGGCGGTTACCAGCAGTGTAGTGCTGTCGGTAGTCTCGGAAGATGAAATCTTTATCGGATCCGACCGGTATACGCTGGCAGGGCTGGCGGAAGTGCTCGAAGAAAACCGTGAGGAGTATGAATCGCGGTCGATCGCGATTGAGGCGGATCGGTCGATCCCGTACGGCACGATGGTGCAGGTGTTGGATGTGCTGCGACGCAACGGGTTTCGCGGGGCGAACCTGGTGACGCAGGAGCCCCCCGACGAGGATTCATGAGGAAGCTCTCTCTCCGTCGTGAGCGTGACCGCCTGCTCGTGGCAATTGCGGCGGCGGTTCTGGTGCACGGGGTAGTCTTTGTGGTGGTCCCGTTCTCCGGGCTCGCCGAACGGGACCGGCTGGACCCGCCGATGTATGTCGCGTTGGATCCGTTGCCGCCCGAGCAGGCTGAGGAGCCCGCCGAACCCGAACCCGAACCCGAACCCGAACTTGAGGAAACTCCGGAACCAGAACCGGATCCCGAGCCGGAACCGCAACCTGAACCTGAACCAGAACTGGAATCTGAGCCGGAGCCAGAGCCGGCGACCGAACCAGAACCAGGGTAGCTTCCGCCGGTACAGTCGGTGAATGACCCGCTGGCTGTGCCGAATGCGGCAAACGAGTCGTGGCCGCCGGTGCAGTGGACAAAGGTGCCGCTGGCG
>JAWOCO010000260.1:0-4512 GCA_046483765.1 Alkalispirochaeta sp.
CAGGGAAATAGACCGTCCATCGCCCTGAGACGCACTACTTTTCCCCCGCCTTCCCCAAAGTCGGCGCGGTAGCGTTCGCCGTCGTTGGAAAACGCTGAGGCGTACTCACCGGGAAACGGAGCGAACCGCTCCTGGCTCCACTCCAATGACGGATCACTCAAGCGGACCGTGGGATCATCGGGATCAAAGTAGACAAAGGACTCATGAACTCCCCGGGTCTCCTGGGGAGCCTCGTCGGTGCTCTGCAGGTAGCGGAGCACCCCCGCCTCGAAGTCGATCGACTGAATGATCGCCGAGTGGCCCGCGCGGCCGTCGTGACTTCGAAACAGCATAATGTCTCCCGGCGCCAAGTTGTGAATCTCTTCGGATACCTGCAGAACCTGCGAACTGTTGGAATCGAAGAACTGCGTCCCCACGTAGAAGGAGGGATCCTTGTCACCCCGGACCCCCAAGGTGGGTGCCAGCACTCGACCAAGATCGAGTCCCTGACTTTCCGCCACCGAGGCCAGGATGTGCCAGACGAACCCTGAACAATCCATACCCACCCGTCCAATGCTGTAGAGGTAGTTATATACGTCCGCCGGCTCCACGCCGTCACCATCGACGTAGACGTAGGGTCGGTGGGGCAGACCGCGGTAGGCCCCAGCTTTCATGCCGGCCAGATCAAACAGGTCGCGGGAGGTCCGCCACGTTTGCGTGGGTATGTCGAAAATCATAACCTTCTCACGGCCATCGCGGAGTGCCGCGAGATAGCGTTGAAAGTCATCCGATTCCAGGATCTCATCGATTCGCGCCCACAGGAACTGCGGGTCGGCTTTGCCGTCGCCATAGATAATCAGCTCGGTGCCGGCCAGTTCCTGCCGCTCAAAATTCTGCGCAAACGGCATGCGTAGCGTCATAATCGAACCGTCGATCATATACGTCTGAAACGACTGGCGATAGGCGCGTTCAATCTCCGCCTCGATGCCCGCTCCCCAGATCGCCTCCGGATCAGCGAACGCCTCCAGTGCAGCCAGCGTAGCGGAGTCCGAGGCGGGAACGCTGAACACAGTCATCCCCGCAAGACCCACGGCAAGCCCTGCCGTAATGCACGCACTGGAAATTCTCCGGACTACTCGCCTCATTACACCCAGTATGAGCATAGTCCGGAAGGAATTTCCAGGCGTCGTGGGTTCGCGGTGTCTCGGGCCGCCGGCTGTGGAGGCCGCGACGTAGGCCTCCACCGAGGCGCGGGCCTACACCGAGGCGCGGGAGCCGCGAGCCATGGCGATCCGGTTGGCCACTACCGTCGCGGCAAAGGCCACGCCCAATCCTGCCAGCATTACCACCACGAATCCTATCGGATTATTGCTCAGCCCGGGGGCCACAATTGACGGCACGTAGGCGGTTCCGCGTACTTCCAGCGCCCCTGCCAGCGCGCCACTCACGGTGCTGGCAACGATCGCACCGGTGAAGACCAGCTTGTCGGAGAACATAAACGGGTAGGCAGCCTCCACGAACGTTCCAAACCCCAGGTTGATCGCAAATCCTGGGGCCGCCACGGCTCGGTCGGCGGGGCGTCGGCCAAAGAAAATGTTCGCCAGGGTGATTCCGGCGGAGACCATTACCAGACCGCCCATGTCGACCGCGCCGAAGAAGCTGTTACCTACCTCTTCCATCTCCAACAGGATAATGGGAAGGATCGCCGCGTGATAGAATCCCGCGATAATCGCCGGCCAGATCACCGCTCCAGCTATTGCCCCGGCAAGGATCGGGCTGAACGCTACCGAACTATCGATCACCGAGCGCAGGCCATCACCCAGCGCCTCCGTGAGCGGCGCGAGCGCCACAAAGACCACCATACCGGCGATCAGTCCCGCCAGGCCTCCAGCAAAGATGTTGGCCGTGGTGCCGGGAAAGTTCCAACGGAAGGCAAGCTGCAACAGGTAGGCCACCAGAACACCGGCAAGCATACCGCCCACGATACCGCCCAGGATGCCGCCCTCCTGGGACAACACTCCGGCAACCAACCCCGCCACTACCGCAACGGTGTCCAGGCCACTGACTTTCTGGGCGGCGATCACCGCCACCACCACCGGTAGCGCGCCGATGAGTAGGTCAAAGATATCCCCAAACCACGGAACGCCGGGTATCTTGGAAATTGCCAGCGTCAACGCCATGACGATAAAGGCGGGAAGGGCGGGAACCATAATTCCCTTGAGGTCGAAGTTCCGCCAGATCGAGCCGGTATCCACGGTATCGCGGGCTCCGATTACCGGTCGGTAGCGGATGCCCCAGTGCCGAGTAAGGGCGGAGACGTAGCCGATCGCCCGAGTGCGATTGGTGGTACCGGTGGTACCGGTCATGGACAGAAAGGAGAGACCCGCGTTCTGCGCCGCCGCCACCGAGCTCCCCCCGGATCCCACGGCAGCCAGGGACGCCTGCGCCGCCGCGGCAACCGCTTTGGCATTGACTCCCTCCGGGTCTGCGCTTACCAGGACCACGCCGTCAATTGATCCTCCGGCGATGTGCTCCGCGATAGCAGTGTCGCTCTCCCGGGCGGCGGCGTTAACCTCGTCCAGAGAACCACTGGCGGTGGTCTGAATCCCCGCTGGGCCCAACGCGAAGAGCCGCGCCGTGGCGCTACCGGTGATTCCATCCATGGACCGGTCGGTGGCCACAAACTGTATCGCCGCCACGTTGATGTCTGCGGCATTGCATTGCCGAATTATCTCTTCAAGTAACCCCTCCGGCTGACTGCCTCCAATCCCATAGAGGTTGCCGCCGCTGGACCCGAGAATCACTACCTGCTTCTGTGACACTGCACACTCCCGATAAGTTGATGCCGGATTTTCCACATTATCCGTAGGGATTGCAAGATTATGCACTCATGCTGCCGGCTTTTTTCCTGTGGGTGAGCTGTTTAGGATGCGGAGTATCGAGCGCATTCGTTGGTTCAGGGTTGGTAGACCGGAGAAAGCTGCTATAATTACCTATGGGTGGACACGTAGTTCCGATCGCCGACGGTGATCCCGTCCATCTACGGAGCACGTTTCGGTTCTCCGTAGTCGCTCACCATATCTATCTGTTCTCCGCGATCGGGCACTTTTTGTTCATTGGGGTCTTTGGCGTGCTGGGGGTTCTTCCTCTGGTGGCATATAACGTGGCCAGTACCGTTGTGTTCATTCTGTGTATGCAGCTGAACCGCCGGGAGTACTATCGCACTGCGTTTTTCGTGGCAAGCGTTGAAGTCTTCGTGCATTCGACGCTCTGCGCGATCCTGATCGGGTGGGGAACCGGGTTTCACTATTTTATTGTGGGAATCATTCCCTTTGCCATTATGCTGCCCCGGGCCGGCGTATCCCTAAAAGCCACCGTCTCCGTGACGATCTTTATCGCGTACGCCGCAGTGTATTTTGCTACCATGGAAGCGACGCCGCCATACCCCGTGGAGCACAGCATTCAGGCGATACTGAACTTCATGAACCTGGGTATCGCCTTTGGCGCGTTTACCCTGCTGGTGCATTACCTGTACACCGCGTCGGTAGACGCCGAGTCAACCGTTCAGTCCGTTTCACAAACTGATCAGCTCACGAGCCTCCTCAATCGGCGTGGGATGGAAACCCACCTTGTTGCCGCACGTTCTGCCCTGGACCGCACTGGTGAGCCGTATTCTGTAATCTTGGGTGACCTGGATCATTTTAAGCGCACCAATGATGAATATGGCCATGGCTGTGGAGACGCAGTATTGGTGGCGGTGGCACAGGCCCTACTGGATGCACTGCGCTCCCGGGATGTGGTGTGCCGCTGGGGCGGTGAAGAGTTCCTGGTGCTCCTGCCCGGCGCAGACAGTGAGGGTATGGCGCGCGTGGCGGCCAAGCTCTTGGAATCAGTACAGCAGATCCGGGTGCCCTGCGGTAGGTCGGTCATCACGCCAACCATCACCCTCGGGGGAGCAACCGCACAACCAGGTTTCGACGCCAGTCGTCTGGTCACCGCGGCCGACCGGGCGCTGTATGAAGGTAAAGCCGCCGGCCGCAATCGGTATGTAGCCGCGGGTCGGACGCTGCCGGCGTAGCCGTCGGAGGCGCCGTCATAGGTTTTGCTATCGTTTCCGTTGCGATCCGGGCGGAGATGGGCCCCGTAGCCTGATTTTCGAACCTACGTAGATCTACGTATTTCTATTCCGCCGTGCAAAATAGGTATTTCGCCCGATACGACGGAAGCGATATGCCCGGTACTCTCTCCTCATCCCGCTGCGGCGGGGGCGCCGTCCTACGACGGCGACGCAATGTCGGCTATGGAGGGTTACAGATATGGCTGTGGATGTGGAACGCTATTACCGGGTATACGGACCGATGGTGCTGCGACGCTGTCGATCATTATTGAAGGATGAAGACGCCGCGGTTGACGCGATGCAGGACACCTTCGTTTGCGTCCTGCGGTACGGGGACCGGCTGCACGGGACGGCGCCGTCAAGTCTCCTGTACACGATCGCCACCAACGTGTGTCTGAACGCGATCCGTTCCCGCG